>CAZEBL010000127.1:0-8731 GCA_964510325.1 uncultured Melioribacter sp.
ACTGAATTATTTACTCAAGGAATCTCGGGCAATTGTTAGTGAAATACCGGGTACTACAAGAGATATTATTAGAGAAGAACTAAATATTGATGGAATTTTGTTTAGATTATTTGATACAGCTGGAATTCGAAATAGCTCAGATATAATTGAAATAGAAGGGGTTAATAGAAGTCGCGAAGCAGTTCAGAATGCGGATATAGTTCTATTCTTAAATGATGCTACTATTGGATTTAGCAGCGATTTATACAATGAGCTCATGGAGCTTACTAAAAAGGAGAGAATTCTTTCCGTTGTAAACAAAATTGATATTGCTAGAATAGAAGACTCGCGATTTATGGTTGGGATCTCGGCAAAAACCGGTGAAGGAATTAAAACTCTATTTGACAAAATGAAACTTATGGCAATAGGCACAAAAAATTATTCGGAGAAATCGGCAATAGTGTCTAACATACGACATTTTGATTCTTTGCAGAAATCAAGAGCTCATTTAGAAGGAGCCAAAAGGTCAATAGATGAAAAACTAACTGGCGAATTTATTGCAGTTGATCTAAGGAATGCCGAAAGTGCTTTGGGTGAGATAATAGGAAAAGTAACTTCAGATGATATTCTAAACAATATTTTTTCGAAATTTTGCATAGGGAAATGAAATGTTTCATGTGAAACATAATTGTTTACACCTCTTAGATCATTAATCACATGCTGCAATGTTTCATGTGGAACAGAAAGTAAAAAATGAGAAAATTTGATGTAATAGTTGTAGGTGGCGGACACGCTGGCATAGAAGCGGCAATTTCGGCCGCACAAATGGGTTGTTCTGTTGGTATTGTTACTATGGATAAGTCGGCGTTTGGAAGAATGTCTTGTAATCCAGCTATTGGAGGTAGCGCAAAGGGGCACTTGGTTCATGAGATTGATGCCTTAGGTGGTATGATGGGTATTATAGCTGATCGATCTGGAATTCAATTTAGGACTCTTAACAAATCAAAAGGTCCTGCTGTCTGGGCGGGTAGAAGTCAGAACGATAGAAAAATATATTCGGAAGTTGCTGCCGAAATAGTTAAATCAACAAAGAATATTGAGATTCTGGAAGATTCTATTATTGAAGCGATTGAAGAGGGAAAAAAAATTGTTGGTGCTAAAACTGCTTCGGGAATGGAAATTCAATGTAAGGCACTAATAGTATGCTCTGGTACTTTTCTAAATGGTTTAATGCATACTGGATTGAAGGCAACTAAAGGGGGGCGTTTTGGTGAAAATCCCTCAACTGGATTAACAGAATCTTTAATTAAAATGGGTTTTGAATCCGGAAGATTAAAAACCGGTACACCACCACGATTACATAAGGATTCTATAAACTGGGATATTTTAGAAGAACAAAAAGGTGATGATCCTCCACTACCATTTTCTCGAAGAACACTCAAAGATCAGTTTCCATATCAAAAACAATTAAGCTGTTACATTACTTATACAGATAAGAATGTTCACGGAATTCTTGAAAAAGGTTTCGACAGATCACCCATGTATACCGGACTCATTTCTGGAGTGGGGCCAAGATATTGTCCTTCTATTGAGGATAAAGTAAAAAGATTCAATGATAAAGAGCGTCATCAATTGTTTCTTGAGCCGGAGGGATTAGATTCTGACCTAATTTACTTAAACGGATTTGCTACTTCTTTACCCGAAGAAATTCAGTTTGAAGCACTAATAAACATAAAGGGTTTAGAAGAAGTAAAAATGGTTAGACCCGGATATGCAGTAGAATACGATTATTTTCCACCTTATCAGGTTGATTTAACACTTGAAACTAAGTTGGTCGAGGGACTTTACTTTGCTGGTCAAGTAAACGGAACATCCGGATATGAAGAAGCAGCTGGACAGGGAATTGTTGCTGGTATAAATGCAGCTTTAAAAATTCAGAAAAGGGGAGAGTTTGTTCTCAAAAGAAGCGAAGCTTATATTGGAGTTTTAATTGATGATCTTGTTGGAAAATCTACTAATGAACCTTATCGAATGTTTACTTCGCGAGCTGAACATCGTTTGGTATTAAGACAGGATAATGCCGATAGAAGACTAATGAAATATGGTTTAGACTTTGGCCTAGTATCTAATGACATGTATAATGAACTCCAGAGAAGAGAAGTATTAATCGCTAAAACTAAAGAATTTCTCAGCACATCGAAAGTGACTCCTGCAGCAGTAAATCCATACTTAACTTCTTTGGAAACGAATAGAATTGATAATAGTGAGACAATAGAAAAAATTCTTAAGCGTCCCGAAGTTTCTCTCAAAGGACTATTGGAGATTATTCAGAACGGAAATGAAGAGATTTCTGAAATTTTGAAGGATGATATAGTACTTGAACAAGCCGAGATCGAAATTAAGTATAGTGGATACATTCAGCGCCAGATAGATTTAATTGAGAAAATGAACAGATTGGAAGACATGTTGATTCCGCTTAATTTTAATTATTCTAATTTAAAATCTATTTCTGCTGAAGGGAGAGAAAAGCTTTCTAAAGTAAAACCACGTTCAATTGCCCAGGCATCCAGAATCTCGGGTGTAACGCCTTCAGATATTTCCGTTTTATTAGTATATTTGAAAAGCTAATTTTTAGAGGGTTTGTTGGATCTTCAAGAGCAGTATTTACGCGAGCTGAAGATGCTCTTCTGGGAAAATAGTCTTAATCCCGATGAATATCAGCTGGAAAGACTTGCAAATTTTGCAATCCTTGTAACTCAAAAGAACTCCAAAGTTAATTTAATCTCTCGCAGAGATATTCCAAAGATTATTGAAAACCACGTTTTTATTTCTGCCTTAGTTTCTGAATATATTCCACCCAAAGCAACAAGATTTTTAGATATTGGAACCGGAGGTGGCTTCCCGGGAATTCCTCTTGCAATAACAAGACCAATGTTGAAAGGAGTGCTTGTTGATTCTACTTCTAAAAAGATAGATGCAGTAAAAGATTTTATAAGTAAACTTAAACTCAATAATATAGTAGCAGAAAATTTTAGAGTGGAGAGTGATGAATTTATTCAGAAATACTCCAATTCTTTTGATGTTGTTATAAGCAGAGCAACCGTTCCTTTAATAATACTATTTCGTTATGCACTTCCATTAATTAAGGAGAAAGGATTTATTCTTTCTATGAAAGGTGGAGATATAAGTGATGAGTTTAAGACAGCAGAACTAAAATATAAAGCTAACCTAAAGAAATCGACGGTATTTGAACTTGCTTACAAACCCAATAATATCAGGAATGAAAAAGCTAAAAAGCTGATCTTGATGGAAATTGTAAAGTAATTATCTCAATATACTCCCTACCTAATTAAGTTGACGAATTGAATTTAATTCTAAACACTAATCAAGTTTTTAACTGATCAAATAATTATTTTACATAAGAAATTATTGAGAAATGTGAAAACACAAAAATTTTTACAGTATCCTCCCCAAAGAGATATTGTCTTTGTACTGGGAGCCGGTGCTTCAAGACCAGATGGAGTTCCTCTTCAAAGAGATACTTTGCCAATGATTATTGCCCATAATATCCCAGAGATACAAAATTCCGAAATTGGAAAAATAGTAATCGAATTCATAAAAGATAATTTTGAGTTTAATGCCAGCACACATCAATTTCCTCAGCTTGAAGCAGTTTTTGGCTTCTTAGATTATTTTATTCAGCAAAACGAAAGTCTTAACGTTAAATATCCTAATCAAAGACTGCGGGAAATTAGAGAGTACTTAATTAAGTTGATTCACTATGTTGTAAATCTGCAGACCGATAAAACAAGTCATTATTACCAGATCTTCTGGAATTCAATTATAAAAAAAAATCCGAATACATCAATTATTACACTTAATTATGACACTTTATTAGAACAAGCATTCGATCATCTCTTTAAAAAAGTCGGTTATATTGATTATTGTATTCCATTTATGAATTATGAAAAGCTTCCTCAGCTAAATCAATACAATTTCTGGGTTAATCCAAGAGAACCGGTTTTAGTTGAAGAAGACGAAAACCCGATTCCTTTTAAGATTCTTAAGTTGCACGGCAGCTTGAACTGGAAATACTGTAATTGTTGTAATCAAACGCTACTAACTCCCTGGGATAGAAATATTGATCTAAATAAAGGAAAGTTTCTCGGTTATACTTATCCGGAAAAAATGGAATATGAATATAGTTGTCCGATAGACGGTACAGAATTCCAGACATTAATTATGCCGCCAAGCTATCTTAAGTTTTTAAACCACCCTGTAATATCTCAACTTATGACAGAGTCTTCCAGGGAAATTAGAAATGCAAAAAAAATTGTTTTTGTGGGATACTCTCTGTCGAACGCTGATATTCATGTAAAGGCATTATTAAAAAAACAGATCACACCTGAAAAGGAACTGATTGTTATCAATCCCAAAAAGAAAGAATCTTTGGAGCTCAATTATAAATCACTAAATAGAAATGCGAAATTTATTGACAGCAGCTTCGAAGATTTTGTTCAAAACCGGGAATTAACAGACCTAATTTTTTTATAGATTTTTATTGATTACTTTCCGCCAGTCCTCTATTTTTATACTACTGTAAATTAATAGTGGAATTATTTAGAATGCTTTCAAAATTGGCAACTCTGATACTTGGTATTCTTTCGGAACACGAGCGCAATCCATATGAAATAACTAAGATGCTCGAATATTTACAAACGAAAAAGTGGCTTCCTTTGGCCGACTCGACCGTTTATGCGACAATTAACAATCTTAAGAAGCGGGGATTGATTAATGGGAGAATAGAGAAATCCGGAAATTTACCAGAGAAGACAATTTATAATATTACCCCGGAAGGGGAGTTTGAACTTCAGGAATCGATTACCGGATTTTTATCTGAAGATAACTACCAGACAACTAATTTTGATATTGGAATTTTATTAATGCACAATTTGAGCAAGAATGAAATTCTAATTAAGCTTAAGAAGAAGCTTGAGCGTCTTGAATCCAATGCATTCGATATTAGAAAACAGGTTTTTGCATTTGAAAGGGAAGCCGGTAAAATTGCGTTTACCAGTCTTGCAATGCTAAAGCACCGCTTACATGTAAACGAAGCCGAAATAAAAACTATTAAAGAGCTTATTAAAGAACTAAATATTAGAATGGAAGTTTCAGAGCTCTCGCCTTTTGATATGAGAATGGTGGGAGGATAGGTAATCAAACTATTTTAATTATTCACAATGAATTATTTCTCTCAATAATTTCATTTCTGCTATAAGTAATTCTCTTCGGATCTCTTTGAAAAGATTTAACTCAATTTGATACGCAAGCCCTTTTCGAAGAGCAAGTTTAATATTTACAAATTTTTGATTGTTTTGCTCTTTGCATATCAACTTAATATTTTCTTTTAATAAAAAAGAATGCTATTCGATTTTCTATAGGTGAAAAGAAAAGATTGGGATATTGACTTTAACTCAAATAAAATGATAAAATATTTTTATAACGTATCTATAATTCTTTTAGTATTTAATTTCTCCTGTTCAACAACAAACCAGCAAGCTGGCTTAAGCAACAATGAAGCAAGTTACCCACGAATTGAAAATGTAAATATCACACTTGGAGTTCCGGTAGATCAAGACTCAACCGACGATTATATAATTATAAGGTCACAATACGTATTAAGTTACAACCCGAATAGAAACGTTGCAAACTGGGTAAGCTGTAATCTTAATAGCTCCTGGTATGGTGATGTACTGAGATATTCGGGAAATTTTATTACAGATACATCATTACCAGATTCATTTTATAAAGTGAAACATTCGGATTATGCTAATTCGGGTTACGACCGAGGACACATGGTTAGAAGCGAGGAGAGAACTAAAACGATTGAGGATAATAAATCAACATTTCTTCTAACAAACATTTTGCCGCAGCGACCGGATCTAAACAGAGGAGTCTGGTTGAATCTTGAAAACTACTGTGAGGATTTATGTAAAAAGGAAAACAAAGAATTGTATGTAATTGCCGGTGGTATTTTTCATTCCGCAAATAAAATTAAAGATTTAGTTGCTGTTCCCGATAGCTTTTTCAAAATAATTGTTGTGTTAAAAAGAGACGAATCATTACAGTCAATTACTGATACAACAAAAATAATTTCGGTAGTTATGCCAAATAAAAACGGAATCAGAAATGACCCGTGGCAGAATTATTTAACAACCGTCCGTCGTGTTGAGCAATCGACTGGTTATGATTTCTTATCAAATGTAAAAAGAGAAATTCAGGAAGTAATAGAGAAATCAATATTTGTTAATGATAAAAAATAGCCGGTCTACGCTGAAAGTTTAACAATATACTTAAGTTTAACCGGATCCCGATTCATCTCAAAATTTCTTTCGAATGAATTACCGGATTGTCTTCTATTGTTGCCTTCCCGTGTGCCGGGCTGTCTTCCGGAACCGGGATTCATGCCGCTACCCGGTCTCCCCATTTGCGAGTCCATTTTAAATTCATTGGTTACTATTTCAACTTTTATGTTTTCTGACGGGGCAGATTCAATAAGGTACTTTGCTCTTTTGTTTGTCGAAAGAGGAACTTTAAGCTCATAAACAAAACTACCTTTTTTAATTTCAATTTTGGCTTGAATGTTATTGGGGTCGTTATTATCGAGAAGATAAAGAGGATAGTTATCTTCATTTACAATTGATAATTCTTTTTGAGTGGAGATTAATTTTGAAAAACGTTCATCGGGATTTTCTCTTTCATTATCTGGTTCACCGGATCTAAAAGGAATATCTCTCATCCGTTCCATATCAATTATTGGATATTTGATACCGATCTTCTTTCCATTCTGTGGCTCAAACCATACAGTTAAGCCGAGACGTAATATTTTCAACATATTAGCGCGGTCGTTTGTAGTAATGCATAGGTAGATATTTTCCTTATCGTTCTGAAAGCCGACAGCTATTTTTGCTTTACTATCAAAATTAAGTTTACCTTCCCATTCATTCTGAAGACCATCAATTTTAATTTCTTCTTTATTTTCCACACTAAGAATTTCTTTAGAGCCAGAACAATTTAAAAGAGTGATAAACGCGATAGAATAGATAATTCCTTTCATTATAGATTCGATTTTCATAACAGGTTTCCTGATTTTGATATTTTGACAAAATGGCTGGTTTAACAGTTTAATAAATCAAATATCATTTTTTCTCTCGAGCAAGTAGCTTTTAAACTCTTTATAATCCGACGAGAGTGTGA
Source organism: uncultured Melioribacter sp. (assembly GCA_964510325.1). Classification (GTDB taxonomy): domain Bacteria; phylum Bacteroidota; class Ignavibacteria; order Ignavibacteriales; family Melioribacteraceae; genus DSXH01. The sequence continues at coordinate 7,237 of CAZEBL010000127.1, forward strand.
CAGATTTTTTTTCTTTGCCAAGAAAATTTTTAAGCTGTTCGGGCATTTCAATTTTTATACTCAATTCCTTTTCTACAACATCCAGAAACTTTGCCGGGTGTGCGGTTTCAAGAAGAACTGAAGAATAATTTTTTGCTTGATTAGCCGACAGAAATTTTTTCATAACGTAATAACCAACAGCACCATGCGGATCAATTACATATTTATGGTTTTTGTAAACACTTCGAATTGTATCAACAGTTTCATTATCATCAGCAGAATCGGAATAAATGTTTTCTCTAATTAATTTTAGATTGTCTGAAAAGAGCGATTGAATTCTTGCAAGATTACTCGGGTTGCCAACATCCATGGCATTTGAATATGTTAGAATTGAGTCGCGAGGAACAAATCTTCCGTTTTTTATATAATCTGCAAAAGTTGTATTGGCATTTGTAGCAGCAATAAATCTTGTAATCGGCAAGCCCATCTCTTTTGCAATTAATCCCGCAGTAAGATTACCGAGGTTACCAGATGGAACGCAGAAGAATATCTCTCCGGTTTTATTTTTAATCTGCTTAAATGCTTCGAAGTAATAAAACATTTGCGGCAGCAATCGTGCAAAATTAATTGAGTTGGCTGATGAAAGGTTTAATACTATATTCAATTCAGTATCAACGAAAGCAGATTTCACAAGCCGCTGGCAATCATCGAAAGTTCCGTCTATTTCTAAAGCTGTAACATTCCCGTTAAGAGTTGTTAACTGCATCTCCTGAATGTTACTGACTTTTCCTTTGGGGTAGAGAATAAAAACATTTATCCCGGGTGTATTATAAAATCCGTTTGCGACGGCACTACCCGTATCGCCGGAAGTTGCAACCAGAATATTCAGTTTCCGGTTCTCTTTAGAAATGAAATATCCCATTGCCTTTGCCATAAAGCGCGCACCGAAGTCTTTGAATGCAAGAGTCGGACCATGGAATAATTCCAGCACGTAAATATTATTATCAAGCGGAACAATGAGTGCGGGGAAGTTAATCGCTTCGTCGATTATCCTCTTAAGATCCTCCTTTTCAATTTCATCTTCAATAAATTTATGTGTAATTAAAAACGCGATCTCCTTAAATGAGAACTCTTTCAACCGATCGAAAAAAACTTTATCAAGCTTTGGAATAAACTCAGGCATATATAACCCGCCGTCATCCGCAAGACCTTTCATCAGTGCTTCTTCAAATGTAACAGGGGGACTATTTCTATTTGTGCTGTAAAATTTCATTTAGTAATTACCGGGCCTCTGCTATTAATTTTTGAAATAAATGTTTCGCTCTGTACTCCATTTGATAATGCAGCTTCTTTCATTGAGGCTGCAACTCTCTTAGCATCTTTAAGTGAAGTAGAAAAACTGAACATGGATGGCCCGGAACCGGATATGTTGCAGTTAATCGCTCCACTTGCTAATGCAGCAATACGGACTTGATCGTAACAGGGAATAAGCTTAGCTCTTTTCGGCTCTGCAATG
>CAZEBL010000128.1:0-7979 GCA_964510325.1 uncultured Melioribacter sp.
GAAAACAGTCGATACTGACTATAGCTTCATCATCGATCTGAATTCTTTCGTGCAGTCCCTTACGACCGGTAAAAGTGGGCATGCCCAATATCATGACCCCCTGGCCGATGCCAAATCCCAACATCCGGAACACCAGGGCGCGTAGCCGGCTGCCGACATAATTGGGTAACGGCCATAGCAGCAATTGAACCGGGTAAATACGGTAATGCGAATCTTAACATTTTGTTAAGTATCAGTCTGTCGATTTTAAGTTTCAGGTTGGTAATAACCTCTGGAATCAGTGCTACTATTGAGAATAAAGATGCAGCAAGATTACTTATAAAAATTGCCTCGATTCCCATTTCCAGTTTGAGGATAAGAAACAGGTTAAGACTTAAATTCAAAATTATGTTCACAAGTTTGATTAATGTAAACTGTCCCGCTTTTCTTTTCAATCTTAAACTGGCAAATGGTATAAGTGCAATTGCATCAAGTAATAAAATCAAAATGAAGTAATAATAAACTCTAGAATAGTTTTGCGGAATTTCCATTAAAGGAATAAATAGATCCTTAGCGATAAATAATATTAAACAAATTACAAAAGAAGTGATTGTAACAAAAAGATATGGTGTTGAAAAATTATCCTTCTTCTCGTTTTCATTTGCAAGAGAAGAATATTTCATAAATGCTGCATCCATTCCGTAAATAAAGATTATTACAAAAAGAGCCATATAGGCATAGATATTAGAATAGATACCGAAATCATCCTGTGTAATTGAAGCAACATTTGTATAGAATGGAACTAATAGAAATCCGAGGAACCTTCCTACAATTGTACTGATGCCATAAATAACGGTGTCTTTAGTAAGTTCTTTAATTTTTCTGATCATTACTTTTCACAAACGGATTTTATCCGTTAAACTTTTTGTTATTTCTGAAAATATGGAGCTAAAATTTCAATGTAGAGTTTAGGAGGTCTTACAGCTTTTTTAGTTTCTGCATTCATAAAAATATGTGTTGTAAAACCTTTGGCTATTATTTCTTCAGTTTCTTTTCTAGTAATTAAATATTCAATATGAACTTTTGGTGAATATAGTTCTTTAACTGTTGCTTTAACAAGAAGTATGTCGTCATACTTAGCCGGGTTCTTATATGTAACGCCCGCTTCAAGTAAAGGTAATTGATAACCAGATTTTTCAACTTCGCTGTATGGTAATCCCAATGAACGTAATAGTTCCGTTCTTCCAACTTCAAAATATTCGAGATACTTGCCATTGTAAACGAATTGCATTTTATCAGTATCGGCATAGCGGACACGGATTTCGGAAGTATGCGAGATCATTAAATTTACTCCGCAAAATTATTCAACAAACACACCCATCTTACCAAATTTTTCTAATCTATTCTGAACAAGTTTTTCCGGTTTAATTTTAATAAGAGCGGACAGTTCTTCTTTTAAAACTGTTTTCAAAGTAGCAGCCATCAACTCATGATTTTTATGTGCCCCGCCTAAAGGTTCGGGAATAATTCTATCGATAATACGTTGTTGAAGAAGATCTTCTGCAGTAAGTTTTAATGCTTCGGCAGCTTGCTCTTTGTAGTCCCAGCTTCTCCATAAAATGCTCGAACAGGATTCGGGACTGATTACAGAGTACCATGTATTCTGAAGCATAAGAATTCTATCTCCGATTCCAATACCCAACGCACCACCGCTTGCCCCTTCTCCAATAATTACAATAACAATTGGAACTTTAAGCCGGCTCATCTCGAGGAGATTACGAGCAATGGCTTCTGCCTGACCTCGTTGTTCGGCTTCTAATCCGGGATAAGCACCGGGAGTATCGATAAGTGTTACAACCGGTTTACCGAATTTTTCTGCAAGCTTCATTAATCGTAATGCTTTGCGGTAACCTTCGGGATTCATCATTCCAAAATTTCTGAAAAGGTTCGATTTAGTATCGCGACCTTTCTGCTGACCAATAAACATAACCTTAAACTCGTCGAGCTTAGCAAAACCACCAACAACTGCATGATCATCTTTGAATAACCGGTCGCCATGAAGCTCGATAAAATTCTCAGTCATCATGTAAATATAATCCAGTGTATAAGGTCTTTCAGGGTGACGGGCAAGTTGAACCCTTTGCCAGCGGGTAAGGTTATCATAAATATTTTTTTTAAGGTCGTTAACTTTTTCTTCAAGATTTTTTATTTCATTCGATATATCGAGATGACCCTCGTACTTACGCATCTCTTCAATTTTATTTTCCAGCTCAATAATCGGTTTTTCAAAGTCCAGAATATTTTTAGCCATTTTTACTCCGTTCCAAAAAACATTTTAGAAAAAGATCTGCCCAGAATTTCAAAATCGAACCAAATATTTTGATTTTTTGCATAAAAGAGATCCAGATTTTTTATTTCAGCAGTATCGTTCCTGTCAACACTTTCAACATACCACAGTCCGGTTAATCCGGTTTTTCCAACAAAAAGTTCACCATAATAAGAATTGCTCATTGGACCTACAAAACTCTTTTCTCCCTTAATAACTTTAGGAATCCCGAGAATGAATTGAAAGAAATCTCTCTGTTTAGATGTGAACTTTGCGAGCAAATATATTAAAGGGTAAACCAAAAGTAAAATTAAGATTAAACTGAAAAAGAAGTCGAATATCTGTTTTGTTATCCGGTGAAATAATGATGAGATATTATACTGAACTTTTAAAAGCGGAATGTCATCAAGCATTGTTATAGACGACTTGCCAACAAGGTAATCCAATTCTTTACCAGCAACCATAAATTCAACATTCTCGCCTTGCGAAATTGCAACAGCAGAGAACATCTGATCGAATGAAATTCCATCGGAAGAAAATATTACCTTATCAATTTTCTCATCAACAATTATTTTTTTAATATTCTCCAGCGTGCCTAATACTTTATATGATCCAATCTGGTTACCAATACTTTTTCTTGTAAGCCCAATAAATCCAATTACCTGATAGAGATTTCTGAAATCGGATTTAAGTTTGGAAGTTAATTCCAGTGCTTTGTTTTCATTACCAACAATAAGGGTTCTGGATTTTTTTGTATCGCTTTCTAAACCGATTCTGAAGAAAACTTTTAATAAAATTCTCCATAATGGGAATGCTAAAACCAAAATTAAATAAGTGATAAGAACAACTGCTCGACTGAAAGCTACCTGTTTGAAAAAAAATGTAAGTGATGATAAGACAATAAAACCATAAAATAGAGAAACAAGAGTTCTTAATGTGGATAGAGATTTCCTTTTATAATTTCCATTAAATAGAGAGATAACAATTTGAAGAAGAGCTGGAAGAATATAAACCCATGGCTTACTGAACTCGGGAAAACCATGCCAGTTTTCTTTGCTATAGAGTTGTTCTGCGCCCCATACTGCTGCAATAAAAAGTATAAAATCGATTACTATACTGAATATTGCAAGACGGTATACATTTGCGAATGCAATAAGTTTACGGAAAATAATTGCCACCTGAAGAATTGATTCTATAAAAAAAGATGTTGAGAAGTGTTTGCGAACAAAAAGATGCATAGCATCGTAAAATATTTTTGTTTCATCAATACTGCTGCGCTTTGTACTTTCTCCCTTGAAGTGAATTATTTCAGTAGTATGAACATAATAAACTTTATAGCCGGACTTTTGCGCCCGGTAGCAGAGATCGAGATCTTCACCATACATAAAGAACTGCTGATCAAATCCTCCGATCTTATGATAGAGTTCTCCTCTCATCATCATAAAAGCACCGCTAACAGCATCAACTTCGTAAGTTTGATTCTCATCTAAATAAGTAAGGTTATACCGTGCGAATAATTTGCTTTTTGGAAATAACCGGCTCAATCCCATTACTTTAGTGAACGACGTCCATGGTCCGGGAAATCCCCTTCTACATGCAAGTTGTAACGTTGCATCGGGATTTAAGACTTTGCAACCGGCAATTCCAGCAGATGGAGTCCGATCAAAGAAATCAATCATTTCCTTTAATGTATTTTCCTTAATAATAGTATCGGGATTTATAAGAAGAAAATATTTTCCAGTTGCTATTTGAAGTGCCTTATTATTAGCCGATCCGAATCCAACATTGGTATTGTTAACAATTAATTTAATATCGGGATACTTTTCCTTTATCAATTCAACACTGCCGTCGTCAGACGCATTATCAACAACAATAATTTCAAGCGCATAATTATTTTTTGCATTCTCAATGGACTGTAATAAATTAAGAAGGAATTCCTTCACATTGTAATTAACAATTATTATCGAAAGGTCTATTGTTTTATTCATTTGCCAAGAAGTCCCAGAATACTTTTTATTCTTAACTTCCATACCATAAAAACAGCTTCGTAAACAATCTTCTTAGACATTTTAGAACTTCCCTTAACCCGGTCGACAAATACGATTGGCATTTCGGTTAGCTTAAAATTTTTTTTCCATGCAAGAAAATTAATTTCTATCTGGAATGAATAGCCGTTAGAATGAATTTTATCGAGATCGATTGATTGAAGAACCTCTTTTCTTATGCACTTATATCCGCCGGTTCCGTCTTTAACAGGAAGTCCGGTAATTATTCTTGTATAAAGATTTGCGAAATAGCTTAATAGCAATCTTCTTATTGGCCAGTTGATTACACGAACACCAAAGATGTATCTGCTTCCTATAACAATATCATAGATCTTAATCAGTTCTAAAAAATTTTTAATTTCCTTTGGGTCATGAGAAAAATCCGCATCCATTTGAATAATTGCATCATAGTTGTTTATTAGAGCATATTTAAAGCCGGTAACATAAGCAGTTCCTAATCCAAGTTTACCGGTCCGTTTAATTAAATGAACACGCGAATCTTTCTTTGAGTATTCCTCAATAAAATTTGCCGTACCATCAGGGGAATTATCGTCAACTACAAGCAGATTAAGTTCAGGATAATTTTCCAGAATTTCTGGAAGAAGTTTCTGAATATTATTCAGCTCGTTATATGTAGGGATTATTACTAATGTTTTCATGAAAAAATTTTTTGTCGATAATAGTTAATTGATACGTCTATAAAAACATCTGACTTGTAAAACCATACCGGCTCTTGCAAATGCTCTTAATCATAATGCCCTTTGCCAAAGAGCACAACAAAAACTGTTCTGAATAAGATTTTAAAATCCATTCTTAAACTTATATTCTCAATATAAAAAAGATCATAACGTAATTTCACTTTAACGTCTTCAATAGTTTCATCGTACTTATGTTTAACCTGAGCCCATCCGGTTATTCCGGGTCTAACTTTTAATCGTCGCTTATACAAAGGAATTTCCCGGGATAACTTTTCGACAAAGAACGGTCGTTCAGGGCGAGGTCCTACAAAACTCATATCTCCTTTAAGAACATTATACACCTGAGGGATTTCATCAACTCTAATTTTGCGGATTAATCTGCCGACCTTGGTAATACGGGGATCGTCCTTAGTTGACCAGACAGGTCCTGTATGTTTTTCAGCATCTGCAATCATTGTTCTAAACTTAACAATGCGGAATATTTTTCCGTTCATTCCCATTCTTTCCTGCCTATAAAATACCGGACCTTTACTTTCCAGTTTTATTGCAATGGATGTAAGTAATGTAATAGGAAAAGTTATTACGATAAGAATAATTGAAAGTAAAATATCCATCAACCGTTTAAGTTTCTTTTCCCATTCGGGCATCAATTCCGGCATAATATCAATAAGCGGGACACCGTAAATCTGGGAAGTTCTTGCCTGACCGCTGATTATGTCATAAAGATCAGGAACAATTTTTATTGAAATATTTTTTCCTTCACATTTGGAAATAATTTCCAGCAGAGTATCTTCATGATGTCTATCAATGGAGATAATAACATTCTTAATATTATACTGTTCGATAATACTTTCAAGATTAGCAATAGTATCTATTACTTTAACATTTTTATGTTCTTTATTCAGGTTCTTTTCAAATACTGCTATATAAGCAACAACATCAAGTCCGAGTGCGCGGTGATCTAAAATTGTATCGTGAATTTGAGTTGCTCTCTCATTAAAACCGATTATAAGAGCATTCCTTCTACCAATTCCTTTAATTAATAAATTGCGCTGAACACTTCTAACAATTAATCTGCCGCTTCCTACAAGAAATAGGAAGATAACCCAGTAAAGAAAAATGTAAAAACGGAATGCTGATACTGAACCGGTAACATAATCATCCCACATTATAAGGAAGAGAAGAATAAAGATTCCGACAAATGAGGCTTTGAATAATGTAGATAATTCATCAAACCTGGATAAAGCAAACCACGTTCTATACATACCGACAAATGTGAAAATCACTAACCAGTAGAAATAGATTGCAAAAAGTGGAAGAAGAAAATCGGGTTGCGATAATAGCTCGAACCAACCGGTTTGAACTCTAAGGTAAAAAAAGATTATCCAGGAAAGATTAACGGTAATAAAATCCGTAATAAGGATTAAGAGTTTTTCAACTTTTTTATTCAATCAACACCTGTTAAAACTAAATATTAGATAAAACTTTATAAGCAAGATAATCGCCAATTGATAACGAACTTGTTGCTGCCGGCGAGGGCGCATTACAAACATGGAAAATTCTTTTATCCTCTACAATGTAAAAATCATCTAACAATCCCCCGTCTTTACTGCAAGCCTGAGCACGTATTCCGGCACCTCCAGCTTCAAGATCTTCACTTCGAATTTCCGGAACTAATCTTTGAAGCGCTTTAACAAAAGCCGGTTTATAATATGATCTGTAAAATTCACCAATTCCAACCTTCCAGTTTCTTTTAATTACTTTGTGAAAACCGGGGAATGCAAAAGTTTCTAATGCATCACCTAAATTAAAACTGGTTTTAGTGTATCCTTCCCTTTTAAAAGCCAATACAGCATTTGGTCCTGCTTCCCTTTCGTCATCAATCATTCTTGTAAAGTGAACACCCAGAAAAGGAAATTCTGGATTTGGTACCGGATAGATTAAATGCTTAACAAGGTAATGCTTTTCCTTTTTGATTTTGTAATACTCACCTCTAAAAGGAATAATTTTTACTTGAAGTTCGGGATGAGTCATTTTTGCAATTCGATCCGATTGCAGACCGGCACATGTTACGACAAAATTAGATTCATATATTGAGTTCTGAGTAATTACTTCACAATAATCGGATTTGATGTTTATCCCGGTAACAATCTCGTTGAATTTAATTGAAGAACCATGAGTTAGAATTAATTCAAGATATTTATTACATACTTCTTTGTAATCAATTATTCCGGTTTGAGGGACTTTGATAGCCGCTTTGCATTCAACATGCGGTTCAATTTCTTTTACTTCATTCGGGTTTAATATTTTTAATCCGGTTAATCCGTTCTGCAAACCTCTCTCATATAAATTTCGCATGTAAGGAATTTCATTTTCAGATGTTGCGACAATAACCTTACCGCATATATCATATTTTACTTCGTGTTTATCACAAAAATCAAGCAACATTTTATAGCCATTCAAACAATTTGTAGCTTTTAGCGATCCGGGTTTGTAATAAATACCAGAATGAATAACACCGCTATTATTACCTGTTTGATGTTTTGCTACCGAATCTTCTTTTTCCAGAATTAATAATTTTAGAGAAGGATTTTTCTCAAGAATTTTAAGAGCAGATGCCAGACCAACAATTCCAGCGCCGACTACAATAATATCATATTTCATTTTTATCTCTCTGTGGATTTCCAGATTACACTATGTTTTTTTCTTATAAATTTTATGAACCCTTCTGCAATAGCAATATTAGATATTACAAAAAAGTAAGGAATTGAAAAAAGAGGAATTCTTATTTTTATCTGCGATAACAAATATCCGCACAAGGCAAGCAAATAAATTATTACCTGTAAATAAAATATTTTACTTATTAGATCATTATCATCTGCAGTTATTGCAGCGGTCAAAAACAAAAGAACTAATAAAAGAGGTAAAAAC
>CAZEBL010000128.1:7989-8703 GCA_964510325.1 uncultured Melioribacter sp.
AAACCATCTTGTAACTTTGTGAGAGAAAAAGGCATAACTTAAAAATTTATTTTTATTCCACAATAATTTTTTGAAGTAAATAAGAGTCTGGAAATTAGTAGCACCAAACCGGACCTTTCTTCTGTACTCTGCACTTACATCCTTGCCGGTTTCTTCGTAAGCAACCGCATCATTTCTGTATGAAAATTTATAACCTTCAGCAATAACTGAAAGGGATACAAAGAGATCATCCGTCACAGCATTAATGGTTGGAATTGGTTCAAACAATTCTCTTCTTATTGCAAATATTCCTCCATTTGCAGCAAGCAGAATTCCGCATTTACCTTCCAGCTTTTTAACCATAGTTTCATATTTCCAGTATTCAACTTCTTCAACGCCTTCGCTCTTGCTTTTTTCGCTTTCAACAAGAACAAGGCGACCGCATACACCGCCAACTTTTTCATCCGAGAAATCTTCTATAAGATTATTTAACGTATCGGGGTTAAAATGCGTATTTGCATCAGTAAATAGTAGAATTTCGTTTTGCGCTTGTTTATAAAGCTGGTTGAGAATACCGGCTTTACCTCTTCGTTCTTCTGAGAGATAAATGTTGAGCCAATTATAATTTTTCTTTTGTTCTGTTAGTATTTCATTAGTCCTATCTGTCGAAGCATCTGAACCGATAAATACTTCAATCTTACTTAAATCGTAATTGAGTTCCGAAAGATTTTTAAT
>CAZEBL010000129.1:0-8692 GCA_964510325.1 uncultured Melioribacter sp.
AGGAATTGTGGTTAAATCCAAATAAAGCTTTTCATTATTAAGAATGAAATCTATATAGTTTTTAAGGATATCAAAATCAATATCAATTGGTTCTGTTAATGTAGGAACACTTTCAGAAAGTTTTTCCCCAAAAGCCATCATTCCACCGGATGCATAAATTTCTGCTGCTAATAACTTTATTAAATTTCTGGTATAGGGTCCTACCATCGATCTTGTAGGTTCAGGAATAACACAAACCGGCCAGTTCTTAATCCCTCTTAAGGACTTAATTATTGTTGGTGCGATCGGATCATTTTCCGATAATGCAAAATGCTCCGCTATAAAAAAATCAAGTTCGTCAACAAGAAAGTAACCTTCGGGATTAAAATTAGGATTACCAGAAAAGGTTATTTCCCTGTTATATTTTAGTTTTGCATAGTTTTTTACATCGTCTGATAAAGACTTAACAAAATTTTTAGTTGACTTTATCAAAAACCTGAAAAAGTCTGCGCTCAAACCCGATAAAGGTTCATCAGCCCAATTATTTATTTTACCATTAGCTTTTATCCAATCCCCGAAATGAAAATTCTCGACATTAGTAATTCCATAATTTTGTAATAAAAATTCTGCAGAGTAGTTACTTTTAAGATAATAATTAAATTTCTGCATAGTTACAGGATCAAAAGATAATTGATGTTTATTCCAATTAAAGATTAAATAAGGAAAAACATTTATTTCATCAACCTGAATACCATCAACACCCAAATCTATAGCTCTTCTGTTTGCATTTTTAACAAACTCAAGCCAATCATCACTACAAATAGTATATTGTTTTGAACCGCTCACGGGATTACTAATAATATTTCCATTAATATCACGTACCTGATGAGAATCCGGAATATCGGTAATACCATTCCAGTGTAACTGATAAGCCGGACCAAACGAAAGATAATTTCTGCCTATGGATTTCCACTGATTAATCTCTGATATTATATGGTGATCATCAATGTCGTTTGGGAAATATAATCCCCACCCCTGAGCGGTAAACGTAACCTTAGATAGTACTGAGCTTGGATAAAAATTATATCCATGTGATAGTTGAAGAAAATGAATTCTCTTTGTCCAATCTGGTAAGTTCTGTGCATGATTTGATAAATGGGAGATTAAAAAAAGGGTAAAGAGAATATTATTTATAATTCTCCATTTCATAAGTTAACTCCTATTGTAACAACACCCAATAGAAGCAAATAGAACAGAGAAGAAAATTATCAGTTGCCCAAATGAAATTTACCAAATAAATATTTTACATTAAAGATACATAGTTATTGAGAACGAGAACTATTTTATTAGTACCATTTTCTTAGTTTCTGTATAAATACCATTAGTCAATTGATAAAAATAAATTCCGGAAGGTAAAGAAGGGTCAGGATAAAAGTTAATGGTATACATCCCGGGAAGTTTTTTCTCATTAACCAGTGTCGCAATTTCATTACCTAAAACACTGAATACCTTTAAAGTGATTTGTTGCAGAGACAAACCAGAACCTATTCCAGAATGTGGAATTCTGAATTCAATTGTTGTTTTTGGGTTAAACGGATTCGGATAATTCTGAAATAGTTGAAATTTTTCTGGCATAACTTCTTCTGTTAATGATGTATAACCAACAATATCTTTTAAAATCCAGTTGCCGGGATCTAATAGGACGGAATTAGGATTACCATTAACCGGAATTACCCACCCCTGTTCTTGTTGATCGTTAAAGACTGTGATGGTTTTTGATTCAAATGGAGTGGAATAATAAATCTGTAGCGGCATAGTAAAGAATAATGGATTGGAATTGGATTGTTGCTTTATTCTGACAATAAGGTTGTATGAATTTCCGGAAACCTGTTCTGATCTCCATCCGAAAGTATATTTGGGGTAGCCCGAACCATAAATCCATTGCTGAAAAAAATAATTCAGATTTTGTCCGCTTACTCTTTCAGCGATTCTCTGAAAATCCTCGGTAACAGCAACGTTATAAGCTAAACTGGGTTCAGCAAGATATTCTTTTAAAGTCCGGAAAAAATTATCATCACCAATTATACCCCGAAGCATATGAAGAACAACCGCACCCTTGTTATATGATCGGGCGCTACTGAATATTTCGTTAACACTGTTTATGTTTTGTACATATATAGACCCGGAAGCTGTTTTACTTAAGTTCATAACAGAATTCATTTGCGATAAAAAAATTACATCACCGTATTTTTTTTGATGATATAATTTATCCGAGTAAGTTGCGAATCCTTCGTTGAGCCATATGTTCTGCCAGTCCTTGCATGTAACTTTGTCACCGAACCATTGATGTGCTAACTCGTGTGCTACAAGTGATTCAGAAAATGCACCAACTGAAGAAATTGTCTGGTGCTCCATCCCTCCACCGAAACCGCACTGGGCGTGTCCGTATTTTTCTTTTGGATATGGATAGGGACCAAACATCTCAGAATAAATTCTAATCATATCATTGGTTTTATATAGATTAGCTTTTTGAGAAGCAAACGATTCAGGATAAATATAATGTGTAATAGGAAAATTTTTTCCCGGTTCATATTCAAATTGAGTTTGATACAAATAGTAGTTAGACATTGCAATTGAAATTAAATAATTAGCAATTGGGTAGCTATTTTTCCATTTGTAGGTAATTGTGCCGTTACCGTTGTTTCTGGTTTCTATTAGGGTACCATTGGAAACAGAAACGAAGTAGGAAGGAGCTGTAATCCAAACATCACTTGAATCGGCTTTGTCTGCCGGAGTGTCTTTAGAAGGCCACCAATCTCGTGAACCATATGGTTGTGATAATGTCCAGATAACTGGCTGTCCCGCTGGTGTAACATTAAACACAAAGCTTCCTCCAATCCCTCCGCTAGTATTTGGCTTTCCTTCATAATCAATTAATAGATTAAATTCTTCGTTAAACTGATAGGTTTTATCGAGATTAATACTTAGCTTATTATCACTTGTAAGCGAAAAGGAAAGCTGCTGATTACCGGTTTTAACTGAATTTACTTTAAAACCACTCCAGAGATCAAGAAATAGAGAGTTGATTTGAACCACTGAGGGTTTGCCTTTAACAGTAACAACACCTCGCAAATATTGAGGTGAGTAGGTAATATTTAAGTCGAGCTTATAATAGGTAATATCTATATTAGAGTCACCGGGATAAGTTACTTCAAAACTTTTTCCCAACCTTTCATAAAAACTTATCTTGGATGCTGAACACAAATCCTCACCACTTTGAGAGAAAATGGTTGTATAAACTATAGAAAGCAATAACAGTAAAACTTTTTTCATGTAAAAACCAGACCGTTTGTAAGTAACAAATTTATTACTGTGTAAAATAATCATGTATGATTAAGTTCTCCAAGTGCATTTTTTTTACCATATTTGCCACTGTAAATCTTGTAAAAGCATAAATCTTAGAGAGAAAAAATTTCTCTTGTAAATTAATCAAAGTAAAAACCTGGAGTCACTTATGAGTCGGCATTCAAAAATATTTATTGGATTAATAACAGGTGCGGTAGCCGGAGTAGCATCTAACTTTTTATTCCCTGATGCTGAGTTTTTGAAAATTATTCAGACGTATGTAAGTGATCCACTCGGGAAAATTTTTCTTAACCTTTTAATAATGATGGTTATTCCTCTGGTGTTTGCAAGTCTTGCTTTGGGAGTTGCTCAGATTGGTGATTTAAAGAAACTTGGAAGAATCGGATTTAAGACGATAAGCTATTTCTTTCTAGTTACTGCATTAGCTGTAACGCTTGGATTAATTTTAGTAAATGTGATTAGACCGGGAGATTATTTACAGGGTGAAACCAAAACACAATTGCTTACTTCTTATAGCGAACAGGCATCCCAAATAAAAGAGATATCCGAAAAAACAGAATTTGGAATTCAAACTTTAGTGAATATCGTTCCAAGAAATCCGCTTGCTGCCGTTGCCAAACCAAATCCGGAAATGCTTGCATTAATTTTTGTTTCGCTAATGATCGGAATTGCATTAACAATGATTGATAAAAGTAAAGCAGAGCCGTTAATTAAACTGCTTGCGGGAATAAATGATGTTACAATTGTAATTATCAACATAGCTATGAAACTCGCACCTTTTGGTGTTGCAGCACTTATATTCAGTGTTACTTCCCGTTTTGGATTCGAATTGCTTGTTGCACTCGGTATGTATATGTTTACGGTTTTATCTGGATTAACTATACTTCTCTTTGGTATTTTTTCTGTTCTTATAAAAATTTTCGCACGGTATAATCCTGTTCTATTTTTCAAAAAAGTTCAGACGGTAATGATGACTGCTTTTTCCACAAGTTCGAGTAGTGCTACATTACCTACAACTATTTCTGTTTCTCAGACTAATCTTGGAATACCACCGCAAATAACCGGATTCGTTCTTCCACTTGGCGCTACAATGAATATGAACGGAACCGCATTGTTTGAAGGAGTGACCGTCCTATTCTTAGCACAGGTCTTTGGTGTTAATTTATCATTGGGTGTTCAATTAATAGTAATATTGATGAGCGTTCTTACTGCAATTGGAACTGCGGGAGTTCCATCCGGCTCAATACCACTCCTTGCTATTGTATTAGCCATGGTTCATGTGCCTGTGGAAGGAATTGCAATAATTCTTGGAGCAGATAGATTACTTGATATGTGTAGAACAGTTCTAAATGTTACTGGAGATATTACCTGTTCTGCTTATGTTGCAAGATCCGAGGGTTATGAATTGAAAACAGATTGATCTCTGTAATATTAGAAATTATTTTGAGGCAGAATTCTTCTTATAATTAATTAACGAAATTATTATTGATACTATTATACATATCAAGATTATTGCTAAGGATATTATGGTTGGGATTTTATAAAGATCGGAAATAATCATCTTAACACCCACATAAGCAAGAATTACAGCCACACCATATTTAAGATAACTGAATATTTCTATAATTCCAGCAAGTGCGAAATAGAGTGCCCGTAATCCGAGAATAGCAAAAATATTTGAAGTGATAATTATAAAAGGATCGTGTGTAATTGCTATAACTGCGGGAATAGAATCGACTGCAAATACAATATCTGCAGATTCAATAAGAAGTAATGTAAGAAACAACTGTGTAACGAAAGTTTTTTTATCTCTTCTAACAAAAAATCTTGAGCCATTGTAATCAGTAAGAATATTAAAATATCGCGCTGCAAGTTCAATAAGCCAATTATTTTTATAATCAATAGTGGTATCCGGCATAAACGCCATCTTGTAAGCAGCGAAGAGGAGAATTAATCCAAATAGGTAAATTATTGGATGGAATAAAGAAATAATTGTTACACCGATCAAAATAAAAATTATTCTAAGAACAATTGCGCTAATAATTCCCCATTTAAGAACGTGAGGTTGATTCTCATCTTTAATGCCCATAACACTGAAGATCATAATAAATACAAAGAGGTTATCAACCGAAAGAGATTTTTCAATTAAATAACCGGCAAGAAATTCAACTCCTTTTACTTTACCATCTTCGAGGAATAAAAATATTATCAGGTTGAATGCGAGTGCTGTTAGAATCCAGATCCCGCTCCAAATAAGCGAAGAGCGGATTCCAATTTTACCTTTTCGATGATCGGTTACATACAAGTCGATGTAAAATAATACAGCAATAATTACAACAAAGATTACCCAGAAAATAAAATGATTATGCACGCTTTAGTGCCACGTTTTTTATCTCATTGAGAAATATTTATTAACAAGCAATAACGAATCTTCCTAAATATTAATGCCTTTGCAAATAAATTCTAAAATAATTATCCCATAAAGAATGAGAGTAAAATACCGGCAGCAACTGCGCTTCCGATTACACCGGCAACATTTGGTGCCATTGCATGCATTAGTAAGTGATTCTTAGGATCGTATTGTAATCCTATTACTTGCGATACGCGCGCACTATCCGGAACAGCTGAAACACCCGCATTTCCTATTAAAGGATTAATTTTATTCTCATCACTTAAAAAGAGATTTATGAACTTAGCAAAAAGTACTCCGCCCGTAGTTGCTATCATAAATGAGAAAGCTCCAAGCGCGAAAATACCAACCGATTTAGCAGTTAAAAATGTTGTTGCCTGTGTAGAAGCTCCAACTGTTAAACCAATCAATATAGTTACAATATCAATCATGGGTCCTTTGGCAGTATCTGCTAATCTTTTTGTAACACCGCTTTCTTTAAGAATATTTCCGAAGAAGAGCATTCCTAGCAATGGTAATGCACTTGGCGTAATAAATGTTGTTAATATCAATCCAACAATAGGGAATAGAACTTTTTCTAATTTAGAAACCTGGCGGGGAGGTTTCATTTTTATTAGGCGTTCTTTCTTTGTTGTTAGTAGTTTCATTATTGGAGGCTGAATAACTGGAACAAGTGCCATATATGAATACGCTGAAACTGCTATTGCACCAGTTAATTCCGGTGCTAATTTTGCTGATAAAAAGATTGCCGTTGGTCCATCAGCACCACCAATAATTCCAATTGATGCTGCTTGTTGAGGCAAATAGCCAAGGAATAAAGCTATGGTGTAAGCACCAAAAATTCCAAGCTGAGCAGCTGCACCTAATAGAACTAACCTCGGGTTTGATAATAATGTAGAAAAATCTGTCATCGCACCTATACCAAGAAATATTAATGGGGGATAAATACCATGACTGACACCATAATATAAATAACTTAATACACTTCCATTTTCATAAACACCAATTTGAAGATTGGCATTTTCCAGGAATGGAATATTACCGATAAGCATTCCGAATCCAATCGGAACTAAAAGTAATGGTTCATAATCTTTTGCAATTGCAAGGTAAATAAAAATAAGGGCAACAATAATCATAATTAAATGCCCTACGGTAAAGTTTGCAAAAGCAGTGTACTTAAAAAATTGATTGAAACCGTGAGCAGTAAACTCAAGAAACTTTTCCATCGTTAGCTCCCGATTTCAATTAGGAGATCACCTTCTAAAACAGAATCTCCTTGTTTAATTTTTATAGAAAGGATTTTACCTTCTTTATCCGCATTAACACTATTCTCCATTTTCATTGCTTCAAGTGTAATCAGTTTATCGCCTACTTTTACAATATCTCCTTCTCTAACATGAACGTTTAATATAACACCCGGTAGAGGAGCTTTAACAAATCCAACACCTTTTGGAGCAGAAGGACTGCTGGTTTTTTGAATTGAAGGTGCTGAATCTGTTGATGGCGATACAACAGAACGAACAAGCTTAGGCGTTTTGGTTTTCTGGATTTGCTTATCAATTTCTACTTGATAGTGTGTTCCATTAACTTCTACTTCGGCAATATTATCTTCAACACTAACAATGTTTACTTCGTATTGATTGCCGTTAATTGTCATCTTAAATTTTTTCATTGATTCATTTCCTTATCTGGGAGACTGCCTTAATCCGTAAATTTTGGAACTCCACGGAGAATAAGTCCGGGCAACTTTACTAATTGTAAGAATTGCGCTTTCACGGTCGTGCAATTCATTCATATATAAATGTAAAGCCATAGAAATTGCGGCATTAACTTCACCCGATAATTCAGCCTCTATTTCTTTCGTTTCAACAGTTTTACCTTTTTTCTTTTGAGCAAGTTTAATACGGTAATTTAATGCTCTTGTAATATTGTAGAACAACATGTATAACAGCAAGAGAGAAAGGAAAACAACTGCCATTCCAACAAATGTCATCCCAATTCCCCATGGGTCGATCTCTAAAAATTTTTTAGAGTTTTCGGTAATTTTAGATTTTGCCAGTGAGTCTGCTACAACTGTTGCTTGTGCTAATATCATTTTTACCTCTTACAATGGGATGTTAGAATGTTTCTTAGGAGGATTAACATCCTTTTTGGTAGATAAAGATTGAAGTGCACGTATTACTCTAAAACGAGTATTACGCGGTTCAATAACATCATCAATGTATCCATATTTTGCCGCTACATATGGTGTTGCAAATTTATTTCTATATTGCTCTTCTTTGTCGTTAATGAATTTAATTCGTTCCTGATCATCTTTAATTTCAGAAATTTCTTTTTGATGCAGAACTTCTATTGCGCCTCTTGGACCCATAACTGCAATTTCTGCAGTAGGCCAAGCATAATTTATATCTCCACGTAAATGTTTAGAGCCCATAACATCATAAGCACCGCCGTAAGCTTTGCGAAGTATAATAGTTATTTTTGGAACAGTTGCTTCGCCGTAAGCGAAAAGTAATTTAGCTCCGTGTAGAATTATTCCTCCGTATTCCTGGGCTGTTCCGGGTAAAAATCCCGGTACATCTACTAATGTTACTATAGGAATATTAAATGCATCGCAGAATCTTACAAAACGTGCGGCTTTACGAGATGAATTAATATCGAGGACACCGGCTAAATAATTTGGTTGATTAGCAATTATTCCAACCGGAACACCGTTAAATCTTGCGAAACCGATTACCATGTTAGGAGCATAATGACGTTGTATTTCGAGGAATTCGTGATAATCTACAATTGCATGAATAACATCTTTAACATCATAGGGTTTGTTTGCACTTTCCGGAATAATTTCGTTAAGTGAGTCCTCAAGTCGATCAATCGGATCATCGCAAGGAGAAATTGGAGGATCTTCGAGATTATTTTGTGGAAAATAGCTTAGTA
>CAZEBL010000130.1:0-8669 GCA_964510325.1 uncultured Melioribacter sp.
ATTATCACTAATATTGAATTTACTGAATTGATGAGTATCAGGATGCTTGAATTTGAATCCTCTGAAAAATTAAGTAATTCAAGTGAAGTTAGTAATTCTTCCAATTTCAAATTCGATATTGTATTAAAACCGACTTACCGTTTTCAGTTTGGAATATTTTCACAACCTGTACTATATCAATTAAATTTTGCACCGCATATAGTCTTTGGTTTATGGAAAGGAATGAGTGGCTTGTATGAAATTACAATCCCTATTCATAACGATTTTAGTCCGAGAGAAGATTCGGTAAGAACAAGTATGGTTGTTTTTAACCAAACATTAAGATTGTCAAGTTCATCATTCATATCAGCATCATTAGGTTATTTCACTTTAGAACGATATGGATTTGATCTTGAAGCGAGAAATTATTTTATGAATGGTGATATGTCAATCGGATTAAATTTGGGCTATACAGGATATGCTTCATTTACAATGAAGAATTTCTATTATTCGAATCTATATTTGTGGACCGGTTCAGTAGATATAACTTATAGAATCCCTGAATATGACTTAACATTAGGATTAATGGCTGGTAAATTTTTATCAAATGATAATACATTTCGCTTTGACATTTATCGAGAATTTGGTGAAATTCAGGTGGGTTTTTTTGCAATGCGTTCCACAAAGGGTATTACTAATGGCGGGTTTGGCTTTTCCATTCCTCTATTCCCATCAAAATACTGGAAACCCGGTTTGGTTAGAATACGAACTACAGAATATCTTGGTTACACATATAAAGTTAAAATTGCTGATATGATAGGACTTAAATATGACACAGGTTTTGGAATAAGTAGTTTTTTGGAGAGAATGAATCCAGGTTTTATAAAAAATTTTATTAATAATCGAATTAACTTAAATTGAGGTGAATTATGAATAAGAAACTTAAACGTGCTTTACTCTTATTCGTTCCATTTCTTGCAACATTATTTCTCCTGGTATTAGCAGGATGCGAAAGTTCTAGAGTTGGACCGGAACTACCAAGGCTAAATCCTCCTGCACCGGTTGCGCAGCCAATTATTCTTGCATCAATTGTAAGAGATAATTCTAATCTGACAGCAATTGCCGGAGCCACAATAAAAATTTTAAGATCTGATAACACATTGGTAACAACTCTATTAACTGATAATAGTGGTAAGTATTCTTATGATGTATCTAATGTTACTGAAACATCTTTATCAGTCAGTGCCTCCAAAGACGGATATGGAATTGGAACTAAAACTGCCGAGATTAAAAAAGCACTTAACATTGCTCTTGTAGATGATATTCTACTAACTAAACTCACAGTTGCTACTGCACCTGTAACACCGGCATCAGGAGGAACTGCAACAACTACTAATCCTCAGACGGTATCAACAACACCACTTACAGTTACAGTCCCGCCGGCAGCAGTTCCACAAAATGTTAATCTTACAGTGGCAGCTGTTCCGGCAGCACAAGTCCCTAAACCACCTACTGCTAATCAGGTAATTCAAACAGCAGCACAATTTGGTCCTTCAGGTACCGTCTTTTCAGTACCTGTTACAATCAAAATGCCATTACCAAATAAACAACCGGTTGGTAAAACATTCACCTTGTTAAAATTGAATGAAACCAATAATACCTGGACAAACACAGGTATTACCGCAACAGTTGATGCAACCGGAACGAATATAACTGCACAACTTTCAAGCTTTTCAACTTATGCAACAGCAGATAACATTACGTTAACTACTACAACAGGAACACCAACCACTCAGGATATTGATAACGTAACATTATCATCCGGTACAACAACAAAATCATATAGTCAAACAAACAGCAGTTCCGTAAGTGTAACTGGAACTGTTAGTAATCAGTGGATTCTTGACGTGGTGAATGTTGCAACAAGAAATAAAAATCTTGGTACAACAACAAAGCAAATTCAATTTAATTTCCCAGCATTGCCAACTGAATATATTCGAAATGGTGTTCAATATAATCCGGCAAATCCGAATGAAGCCGGAAACTGGACTTATCGCTGGGTAATTGTTAGAACAACACAGACAACGACATCAACAGCAAGTGGGGGAGTTGCCCCAGATACTTATTCAGCTACAGTGACAATAATTGAACAGTCAATTGATATTGATGCTGCAAGGTCCGGCTGGGTTTGGGTAAAACACGATCAGGGTGGATAATAAGAGTTTTAAATTTGGGAGTTCGTTTAACAATGGACTCCCATTTTTTTATGTTTTGTATTTTGAAATGTCGGGGTGGGGAGATTCGAACTCCCGACCTCTTCGTCCCGAACGAAGCGCGCTAACCGGGCTGCGCTACACCCCGAAATGCTGGTGCAAAAATAGAATTTTTATTGTTAGATTAAAAATCTATAAATTATTTTTTGTAACGCCCTCATGACAAGGAGGTCAAAATGAGAAAACTTTTTCCTTTTGCGATCGTATTGCTCATATTTTTTATGTCTGAATCAATTCAAGCACAATTAGCAAAAGACAGCTGGGGTCTAGGGTTCGGTTTTAAGTATCCACGTTTTTTAAGTATTAATACTACTATTTCCAACACCAATTATGGTGGTTATCTTTCACTGCAGAGAAATTTTTCTGAGCATATTGCATTGAGACTTGGTGGATATTATTCTCATCTCGAAAGTGAATGGACCGACCCGACAAATCTTCCTCAAACAACAAGTTCTGATCTAATTGGCGGAAATTTGGATTTGTTGATTTATCTTTTCCCGTGTGAACCGGTCTCGCTTTACATTTATGGCGGTGCCGGGGTTCTTTATAGAATGCTTGATAATAAAATGACTGCGACTCTTGATGATAATGCAATAGCCGGGCAATTAAGTTCTGGTTTAGGAATTGAATGGGAAATAGCCAGCGATTGGAAATTTGTTACAGAGTTTGGTTATAACCTTGGTCTTAATTCTGAATTTGAGGGAGCTATTGGAGCCGGCGAAGTTAACGGTAGGGATTCTTATCTTTCAGCTAATCTTGGATTTCAATGGTATTTTAGCAAAGGTGAACCTTCTAAATATTGTCAGCTCTATAGCGGATTATCACAACAAATGCCTGATCCGGTTGATTACGATAGAATTGAAGAAATGATCAAACGCCATATCCCAAAAGAAGTGGTTAAAGAAGTAGTTGTTGAAAAACCTGTTGCTACTTCGGATAAATGGGTACTTGTTGGTGTAAACTTCGAATTCAATAGCGCAAAAATATCACCTGAATCTTATCCAATTTTATACGATGCTGCTAAAACATTATTGAAGAACACTGATATAAGAGTAGAAATACAAGGTTATACGGATAATATCGGTTCAGAATCTTACAATATGAATCTTTCTCAAAGAAGAGCAGATGCTGTAAAACAATATCTGCAATCTAAAGGTGTTAGTGCTAATAGATTAAGAGCAACAGGATATGGTGAAAGTAATCCTATTGCAGATAATAAAACTGCAGAAGGAAGAGCTATTAACCGGAGAATTGAATTTAAGATTCAATAGTTTTTAAAAGGGTCACTTTTTTAAGTGACCTTTTTTTATTCTCTATTTACTTTGATTAATGATTAGTCTAATTTTCGTTCAATAAAAAAATGATATCCTTTAATTTTATCCGGAGAGATAAAAAGGAATGAAAATAATAAAGTACAAAATGGAAACCTCGAAGGCGTAAGCTAACGGGGATTTTTTTTATTATCCCGGGATTGATCCAATGGATATAAAAGCAAAAATAATTGATGAACAGGGTTTAAGTAGAACAATAATTCGTCTTGCTCACGAAATATTAGAAAAAAATAAAGGCTCAAAGAATATTGTTCTTATTGGAATGAGAACCCGTGGTGAATTTATTGCCGAAAGAATTAAAACAAAAATTTCGGAAATTGAAAAATATGAACCGAGTTTTGGAATACTTGATGTTACTCTTTACCGGGATGATTTCCGAACAAGATTAAAACAACCGGAAATTTCTGTTACTAACATTACATTTGATGTTAACGAGAGAGATATTATTCTAATTGATGACGTTCTCTATACCGGAAGAACTGTCCGTGCTGCGCTTGATGCTGTTATGGATTTAGGAAGACCTAACACTATTCAACTATGTGTACTTGTAGATAGGGGACACAGAGAATTACCTATTAAAGCAGATTTTGTTGGAAAGAACATTCCAACATCAATTAACGAAGAAGTACGTGTTCGCTTAAAAGAAATTGATGGTGAAGACGCTGTCTATTTAGTGAATGCACCAAAATAAAATTATAAGAGAGTAATTTATGAGTCTTTCAAACAGACATTTATTAGGGTTGTATGGTGTACCCAAAGAGGATATTCAACTTATTCTTGATACTGCTACAACATTTAGAGAAGTACTGGAACGTCCAATCAAAAAAGTGCCGACCTTACAAGGCAAGACAATTGTTAATCTATTCTATGAAAATTCTACAAGAACAAGAATATCATTTGAACTGGCACAAAAAAGGTTATCGGCAGACACAATAAATTTTTCCACTTCAACAAGCAGCACAAAAAAAGGGGAAACCTTTAAAGACACCGTCCGAAATATCGAGGCAATGAAAGTTGATATGATTGTTGTAAGACATCAGTCTGCAGGTGTTCCTCAATACTTAACAAGAATATCTAAAGCAAATATTATTAATGCTGGTGACGGGCTTCATGAACATCCAACACAAGGTTTATTAGATATGTATTCCATTAGAGAGAGATTGGGTCGATTGGAGGGATTAAAAGTATGTATAGTAGGTGATGTTGCACATAGCCGTGTTGCTCTTTCTAATATTTTCGGATTGAAAGCTATGGGCGCTCAAGTTACAGTATGTGGCCCATCCACAATGATACCAATTGGAATTGAATCACTCGGTGTAAAAGTTATTCATAGTATTGATGACGCAATTGCAAATAATGATGTATTGAATGTTCTTAGAATTCAACTTGAACGGAATGCCGGTGTAAGGATTCCTTCCTTAAGAGAATATCATCAGTATTTTGGCGTTACAACAGAAAGAATTGAAAAGTATAATCGTAATATTTTAATACTTCACCCCGGTCCAATCAATAGAGGTGTTGAATTATCTTCCGAAGTTGCAGATGGACCTTATCAGGTAATTTTAGATCAGGTTACTAACGGTGTAGCAATTAGAATGGCAGTGTTATATCTGCTGGGAACAATGCATTAATTCAACCAAGGTGTAAAATGAAAATAATATTAAAACAAGTTAGACTTTTGAACCCCGAACAAAAATTAGATAAGAAAGACGATCTGCTGATTGAAAATGGAGTAATAAAGAAAATAGGTGGACTTACTGAAACAGATTTAAAATCATCAAAGGTGTTTGAATTTGAAAATAAAATTTGTATCCCCGGTTTATTTGATATGCACGTTCACTTAAGAGAGCCGGGTCGTGAAGATGAAGAGACAATTGAAACAGGAAGTAATGCAGCTGCAGCCGGAGGATTTACCGGTGTTGCTTGTATGCCAAATACTAATCCCGATATTGATTCTGCTGAGATTGTCAGATTTATAAAAGAGAAATCGAAGAACCATCTTGTTAATGTTTATCCGGTTGCTGCAGCATCATTAAATAGAAAAGGAGAAGCTCTTTCTCCTATGTTCGAACTGGTTGAATCTGGTGCAGTCGCTTTTTCCGATGACGGTAATGTAATTAAAACGGCTGCTGTATTAAGAAGTGTAATGGAATATTCTAAGATGTTCGATACTCCTATAATTGAACATTGCGAGGATGAATCATTATCCGATGGGTCTATGAACGAAGGATTAACTTCTACACTATTAGGTCTTCCGGCAATTCCTAATGTTGCAGAAGATTTAATTGTAGCAAGGGATATTATGATGGCAGAATTCATTGGTGCCAGAATTCATATCGCTCATATTAGTACTAAAGGTGCTGTCGATCTGGTTAGACAAGCTAAGAAAAAGGGAATAAAAGTTACTGCAGAAGTAACCCCACATCATTTCACTCTTACTGATGATAATATTAAATCATTCGATACAAATCACAAAATGAGTCCTCCGCTTAGAACGCGTGCAGATATTGATGCAATTATAGAAGGACTTAAAGATGGAACTATTGATGTTATTGCAAGCGATCATGCACCACATTCAATTGAAGAAAAGGAAATGGAATTTATTTATGCTCCAAATGGAATTGTTGGACTCGAAACCACATTGGGATTAGTGTTAAGCGAGTTAGTTCATAAAAAACATCTTACAATTGAGCAAGCTGTAGAAAAGCTATCAATTAACCCAAGAAAAATTCTTAAAATATCAACACCGCAGATCAAAGAAGGAGAAAAAGCTGATCTAACAATCTTAGATAGAGATTCAATTTGGACGGTGGATATCTCTAAATTCAAATCGAAATCCAAAAATTCTCCTTTTGATAAAAGACTTATGACCGGCAGATCAATTGCAGTAATTAATAATAACAAAATGTTCTACGAGGATAAGTTTATCGAGATCTGATTTCAAATTATCTAATCACTTTTGTATATAAAAAAGTACACCATTTATCACCAAACCTATCATTTTGGTTTATTTTTCCCATTTTAGATTGGCATTCATATTGGAATAATAATTACAAAGAATGTTCAACAATTTATTCCGGAGGGGAAAATGAAGACCGCAAGAATATTAATAATAGCATTAACTTTAATAGTAGGATTTACAATAACCGGATGCGATGAGTTCGGTGATTATTTTTATGATGACCGACCGCCTTCTCCTCCAAAAGGAATTTATACTGTAACAGGAGATAATCGAATCGATATTTTCTGGAATGAAAATCCCGAAGGCGATGTAGCCGGTTATAACGTTTACTACAGCTATTCATTTAATGGTAAATACACATTAATAGGAAGTACTTATAATAATTCATTTATTGACTATGGAGCAAAAAACGGAACAACCTACTATTATGCCGTTACAGCTTACGATTACAATAACAACGAAAGTGATTTAAGTAACGAAGTTATTTACGATACGCCTCGTCCTGAAGGATTTAACCAGGCAATTTTTGATTATAATCGTTCACCAAATAATTCGGGTTACGATTTTAGTAAATATCTGGTTGTTCCTTATAATTCGGATGCAGCTGATATGTTCTTCGAAAACTTTAATGGGAAATATTATCTAAACGTTTGGGACGATTCTGATATTCAGGACATGGGAACAACAAATGATATCTGGGATATAAGTTATGCGCCTTCTAACGGTTGGGTACCATTAAAGCCAAATGAAAATGTTAAATATGTTGAAGCAAAAGTTGGTCATACTTATGTTATATGGACTTGGGATAATCACTATGCTAAAGTAAGAATAAGAAATATTGTTAATGATAGAATGGTATTCGACTGGGCATACCAGTTAGTTGAAGGTAACAGAGAATTAAAGAGGATGGTAAATGAAAATGTTAGAAATGTTGCTGAACAGGTTAAAAAGAACCATTAACAATTCTAAAAAAAGTAACTGAATTAGAAAGCATACCCCAAAAGGTATGCTTTTTTATTTCTTTTAATATATTTTGACATAAGGCAAAAATGAAGTCTTCAAAAAGCAAAGTGAGAATAAGAATTTCCATATTAATCAGCTTTATTCTGGCAACTTCAATATTTTCTGTTGCTCAGGAATCGAAAAGCAGAGAAATAAATAAACTTCTTATCAAAATAGAAGAAGGACTGAGTACGGGCTCTGTTGATAAGTTTTCAGTTTATTTTAATACAAGAAATTATTTAAGTCTTACAAATGGATCGAGCGGTTACTTTAGTTCAAATCAGGCATACTACATTATAAAAGATTACTTAAGTATTTATAAGCCTATTTCATTCAAGTTTACGAACATTGTACAGGAAACAAACAGCCCATTTGCTGCCGGTAATCTTAAATATAATAACAACGGAATCCGCGGCAATGCAACCGTATTTGTTACATTTCAACTGATTGATAACCAGTGGCGAATTTCTCAAATCACCATTAATTAAAGTTGATGAGTATAAAAAACCTTTTACTGAATAAGAAAAACCTGTTGCTTCTAATTTTTATTCCGGCCTTTATAATCTCCGGCATCTTAGAACCTATCGTAAAAAGTAATAGAGTTGAAAATTGGGACAAAACTTTAATTGAAAATGTGATCGCTAATGAAAATAAAATAACAGATGTAATTAATAGCAATGTTGAAAAATTAATAAGGAGCAAAAACGATCTTAAGAATAATTTACGAAGTGCGTTAGAAATTAATAGTATTAAAAATTGCTTCGACCTTGTTAAAGAAAATATCTATTCTGAATATAACATACAGGTAAATGATGAAAATAAACCTGTCTGCTGGAATAATAAACTAATATTCGAGAAACAGGACTTTGAAGCTTCCCTAACAGATGTGGGACAGGTTTATTTTACAAGGAAAGATTTATCTACATATATTTTTATAACCGACACAATTAGCACAACATCAAAAAAGTATTTTCTTCTTATTAGCCGGGAATTGGAAAAGCATTATAAACTAGATTCAAAAACATTTACATTCTCTAATTTAAGCGATCAACTCTCCAAATTAATTTCAACTAACATAGAAATTGAATATAACCGGAGAGCTCTATTATCTAAGGATGGACG
>CAZEBL010000131.1:0-8625 GCA_964510325.1 uncultured Melioribacter sp.
AAAGAATGTCGTAGAAGATGCTGGACTCGAATTAAAAAACTTTGTTGATAAGGAAGCCGAAAGTTATCAAACTGAAATTCGCAGTGATCTTAGAAGTTTATTTAGTGATTCTGATACGATTCCAGTTAAATATAATTCTAATATCAATTCTCCTGTAAACATTTTAATTAGCGGTTCAGCCGGAGAAGGTGTTCAATCGGCCGCAGAATTTTTTGCCAAAGCAGCAGTAAGTTCCGGATTAAAGGTTTCTAAAAAAGGGAATTACCCGGTTACTGTCGGTGTTGGTTTTTCATCATCAGATATTATTGTTTCTCCTAACGAAATTCTCTTTACAGGAACCAAAGATCCAGATGTTATTATAATTACTTCAAAGGACGGACTTGATTATTCAACTTCAACTATAAGAAGTTCTTTTAATGCAATAATTTTTTGCGATAGTAGTTTAATATTGCCTGAAACAAATGCTAAGGTAGTTAAATTCGATTTTAGAAATAGAGTGCCGGCTAAAAATGTTTCTTTATATGCACTTTTATATTATCTGAACCATAGTAAAATCTTTCCGGTTGAAGCTTTATTAGATACGCTTAAAACTGATAAACTGATTGTAAAACTGGATCTTAACAAGTTGCTCGATTTTTCGTTGAGTTAATTTCTTTATTCACCGATAAATTTCCGCCACTCACCGATTTTCCATTCATTTTTTAGAACTCATCAAATATCTTTGCGTCAGAATAATCAGAAATAACAAATTAGGAGGCAATCATGGCAATGCATAAAATCAAATCCTCGATTGTAATCGGTATAATGCTTGTCTTAGTCGGAATTATTTTTTTATTGAGAAACTATGATATTTATTTATTCCCTATTGATTATTTCACATGGGAATATCTCTTTATTCTTTTCGGAATTCTTTTATTTATTCTCTCCGATAATAAAACTGCCGGGATAATATTTCTTGCTATCGGTTTATTTAATCTAGTACCAGAACTATGGCCTTTAATTTTTATTCTTATTGGCGCATTTATTCTCTTTAAAAGAAGAGGTGATAGATCTTACTTTCATAAGAAATACTTTCAAGGAGAAGAAGTAAATTCCAGTGAGCACAAATCAAACGACTATTTAGAAGATGTAAGTATTTTCGGCGGCGGGAACAAAACAATTAACACCGATAACTTTAAAGGTGGAAGTGCAGTTTCAATTTTTGGTGGTTCTGAAATTAATTTATTCGGTTCTAAACTTGCAGATGGTGAAAATACCTTAGAAATAACTGCAATTTTTGGCGGTACCACACTTATCATTCCTTCTAACTGGAAAGTTGAGACAGATGTTCTTTCAATTTTCGGCGGATTTAGTGATAAGCGAAGAAAAGATCCCAACATTGCATACGACGCAAACAAGGTTCTTTTTGTCAAAGGACTCTGTTTATTTGGTGGTGGTGAAATAAAAAATTAATTGAAAGGAGTTTTACAATGAAAGTAAAATCTAAAGATTGGTTCGGTATTTTTTTAATCGCAATCGGAATTCTATGGATTGCAGATAATTTTCTGTTCTTCGATTTCAACTTGCGGGAATTACTTTTTTCCTGGGATACAATATTTATAATAATCGGATTAGTTTTATTAAGTAATTCTCGCAATAGCACTGTAGGAATAATCTTTATTGTAATTGGTGCCTTCGGAATGCTCAATTCTTTTGCCCCATTTAATTTACATTTTAGATTCAGGGATTATTGGCCTATACTTTTAATAATTATTGGTTTTTTAATCTTATCAAGAAAAAAATCTGTCCCGATTTCTGTGCATACTAAAGAAGAAACAAAGGATCAATCTGGAAACCAGGAATCTTATTACGGCGATACAATTGATGAATCAATGGTTTTCAATAGCACTAATCGGTTAATTACTTCCGAAAATTTTAAGGGTGGAAGAATTTCGGCAGTCTTTGGATCAGTTAAAATAAACCTGTATAACGCAAAGTTAGCAGCGGGAGAAAATAGCCTCGACCTGACATGTGTCTTTGGCGGCTGTGAAATTATTGTACCCAAAAACTGGAAAGTGATTGTTAACGTAACTTCCATATTTGGCGGGTTTGATGATAAAAGATATTTGACACCTGACAGTAATTATACAGAAGGTGTATTAATTATTCAGGGCACCGTTTTATTCGGTGGTGGAGAAATATTAACTTATTAAAATTGGAAGACCATGGGGAATCCTTTTATTAAGAATATAAAAATATTTACCGTTTACCTTTTAATCTGGGTCTTTATCAGTATCATACATAATATTGTTATTGTTTTCCTGTTAGACGTTAAGCTGGAACAGGCATTCACCGAAAGCATTGTATATAATACACTTTACTTTCTGCTCGGTATAAGTTTATGGTACACGGTAAGTTATAATACGCTCGAAAATTATACACCGGTAAAAATATTCATTAATCATTCGGCAGCAGCAGTAATTACATCTGCAATCTGGGTTTTATCCGGGTATTATATTCTAATCAACATTTTTAATGATGATGTTAGCTACAAAGCTTACTTGTTCAATTCCGGAATATGGCGTTTTATGATCGGTATTCTATTCTATTCAATAACCGTTGCTGTTGATTACGTAATAATTTACTATAATAATTTTCAGCAGAAATTATTCAGGGAATCTGAACTAAACGCTTTGGTAAAAGAAGCTGAACTGAAATCTCTTAAATACCAGATTAATCCGCATTTCATTTTTAATAGCCTTAATTCAATAAGCTCACTTACCTTAAGCGATCCGGATAAAGCAAGGGAAATGACAATTAAACTTTCATCATTCTTAAGAAGTACACTTTCGAAAAATGAAAAACAGAAGAGTAAACTTGTTGAAGAAATCTCCAATGCAAAGTTATATCTTGATATTGAAAAGGTTCGGTTCTCGGATAAATTTGAATTTGTTGAAGAACTTGAATCCGAATGCAAGGATATGGAAATTCCAAGTATGATTTTACAACCTTTATTCGAAAATGCCATTAAGCATGGCGTATATGAAAGTCTTGATAAGGTAGTAATAAAATTAAAATGCGGTCCGGAAAAGGAATATTTGAAAATTATTGTTGAAAATAATTACGATCCGGAATCTATCCCCCGCAAAGGTGAAGGAATAGGTATTAAAAATATTCAGCAGAGAATGAAACTAATTTATAATCAGGATAATCTTGTAACTGTTGAAAAAAATGATGGTCTTTTTAAAGTAAACATTTATATACCAAGGTAAATATGGACAAAAGAATAAGAGCATTAATTATAGACGATGAAAAACTTGCCCGTGATATTGTTAAAACATACCTAAGCAAATATCCAGCTATAGAAATAATTGGAGAATGTACAAATGGATTTGATGCAGTTAAAATGATTAGCGAGAAACAACCGGATCTTATTTTCCTAGATATACAAATGCCAAAGTTAACCGGGTTCGAAATGCTGGAAATTATTGATAACCCGCCGGTTATTATTTTCACTACTGCATTCGATCAATATGCAATTAAAGCTTTTGAAGTAAACGCTACGGATTATTTATTAAAACCTTTTTCAGAAGATCGATTTGCAGATGCTATTAATAAAGCTGTTAAACAGGTTGAGAACAAATCAGGTACGGATAAAAAACTTGACGGTTTGTTAAAACATATTGAGAGCAGAGAGGAATTTATCGAAAGGGTTGTTATAAAATCAGGTCAGAAAATTTCAATTATTCCTGTTAATGAAATAAAGTACATTGAAGCACAGGACGATTATGTAATGATCTATTCAGAAAAGGGAAATTTCCTTAAACAAAAAACGATGAAATATTTTGAAGAGAACCTAGACCCGGCAGAATTTATTAGGATTCATCGCTCTTACATTGTAAATATTATGCATGTAAAACAGATCCAATTATTGGAAAAAGAAACATACAATGCATTATTGCATGATAGTACAAAACTTCCGGTCAGTAAATCCGGTTATCAGGATTTGAAAAAATTTTTCGATAAATAGAAATGGAAGAGAAAAAGAAAATCTTACCACCAACGTATTTCATTTCATCGATTTTTATAATATTGACAATACACTTTATAATACCAACAAAAAAAATAATTGTCTTCCCATATAATCTTATTGGAATTCTTCCATTAATTATAAGCGGTATATTGAACATAGCGGCAGACAATGCACTCAAAAAATACAATACGACTGTCAAACCCTTCGAAACCTCCACATCACTCGTTGAAAACGGAGTATATTCAATTAGCCGCAATCCAATGTATTTGGGGATGACACTGTTTTTATTTGGCGAATCAATAATACTCGGATCCATTTCATCAATTTTATTTTCTTTCTTATTCCCAATGTTGATCTATTCCCGTTTTATAAAAAATGAAGAGAAAATGCTTAGAGATACATTTAAGGAAGATTATATAAATTATTGCAATAGAGTAAGACGGTGGATTTAGAAAACCTTAAATAATAACTCTCAATCCTTTCATTGAAGTTTTACTCCCCTATCTTTATATTTGACAACGAAAACAACGGAAATCAGATGAATTTCGATAAAGACCTTCAATCGATTCAAGAAGCACGCAATTTAGCCGCAACAGCAAAAGAAGCCCAGCAAGAATTCAAATACTTCAGTCAGGAACAGGTTGATAGAGTTGTTAAAGCAATGGCTGATGCCGGATTCAAAGAAGCCGAACGACTTGCTAAAATGGCTCATGAAGAAACGGGCTTTGGAAAATGGCAGGATAAGGTAATTAAAAATCAATTTGGAACAAGAGACGTTTGGGAATCGATTAAGGATTTAAAAACTGTTGGAGTAATAGATGTTCAAAGCAACGGAAAGATTTTAAAAATTGCTGAACCGATGGGAGTTGTTGCTGCTTTAATACCTTCAACAAATCCAACATCAACAGCAATGTTCAAAGCAATAATTTCTTTAAAATGTAGAAACGGAATAGTAGCAAGCCCCCATCCAAAATCTATTAATAGCACAGCAGAAGCATTAAGAGTTTTATCTGACGCAGCAGAAAAAGCCGGAGCTCCCAAGGGATTAATTCAATGTATGACCTTACCAACACTCGAAGGGACGGATGCTTTAATGAAAGATAAAAATATTGCTGTTATTCTGGCTACGGGAAGTACTCCAATGGTTAAAGCTGCTTACAGTTCTGGCAAACCTGCTTATGGTGTTGGTCCGGGCAATGTTCCGGCATTTATCGAAAGAACTGCAAATTATCAGAAAGCTGTTGCCGATATAGTATATGGTACAACCTTCGACAACGGTGTTTTGTGTTCATCGGAACAGGCAATGATTGTTGATAGACCTTTAAGAGAGAAAGTAATTGAAGAAGCTAAGAGAATAGGATGCTACTTTGTTAACGAAGAGGAAAAGAAAAAATTAGAAAATACAGTGGCTAAGGGAGCAAAATTAAATGCAGATATAGTTGGCAAATCCGCTGCATGGATTGCTAACTATGCAGGTTTTACAGTTCCTCCTAATACAACTGTATTGGTTGCAGAATGTGCTTCTGTTGGAAAACAGGAACCATTATCGATAGAAAAACTTTCACCAATGCTTGCATTTTATACAGTAGATGGATGGTTAGAGGGATGCCACAGATGTATTGAGTTATTACAATTTGGTGGTATCGGTCATACACTTGTTATTCATTCCAATGACAAAGAAGTAATAATGAAATTTGCATTGGAAAAACCAGCATTCAGAATAGTAGTAAATACACCTTCATCGGTTGGCGCAGTAGGATATACAACGGCATTAATGCCATCAATGACTTTAGGACCCGGCACTTGGGGCGGATCAATTGTATCAGAGAATGTTTCAGCAAAACATTTAATGAATGTAAAAACTCTTGCATTCGAAACACGTCCTGTTAATTCGGGTGTTTCAGTTTCTTCATTTGATCTGCCTTCTTCATTGAGTCTTTCAGGTGCTAAACAGGAAGGTAATTTTACAAAACAAATTGAAGAAAGATTAAGAGCGCGTGCCGGTAACCCTGTTACCAATCCTCTTGGTAATGTGAGCAGAAAGTCCGGTAGTACTTCTAAAGAAAGTGTTTTAGGAAGCGGAATTACGGAAGAGGAAATTCAAAGAATTATAAAGGAATTTAATAGATAGTTTGTTAGTAAATTGAATTATTTCTGTCTTACTCTTGTTAGTAAAATGTGACATCAATCATTCATAATTAGAATCAAAACAACTATTTTTTATTCGAATCTAAACGACAAGAAAGTTTAAATGAACAACAACGGGTTCAATAACTGGTCCATTGAAAAGGGCGATTATAAAAGGGATGAAACTACTACATGGACTTTTCAGAGGAAGTTAATCCGTAAGAGACGAATTAAAAAATCAATTTTGATTATTCTTTACACAATATCCGTATCGATAATTTCATATTTAATTTTTGCCTAATCCTCTGAGTATCTATCTAACCTGAATTTTTCGCCCAGATACATTTTTCTAACGTCATTATCTTGCGCAAGTAAATTGGCAGTACCTTCTAAAAAGATCTGACCATTAATTAAAATATAAGCTCTATCAACAATGCTCAGGGTTTCATGAACGTTATGGTCAGTTATAAGTATTCCGATATTTTTATTTTTGAGATTAGCGACAATATTCATAATATCTTCAACGGCAATAGGATCCACGCCGGCAAACGGTTCATCAAGCAGAATAAATTTTGGTTCGGTAGCAAGGGCTCTGGCAATTTCAGTTCTTCTTCTTTCCCCGCCGCTAAGCTGGTAACCCATAGTCTTTCTTACTTTAACAATTCCAAGTTCTTCAAGTAATTTTTCCTGACGCTCCTTCCTTTCTTTATCAGGGAGATCCAGCATTTGTAATATTGCCATAATATTATCTTCAACTGTTAATCTGCGGAATATCGAAGCTTCCTGTGGAAGATAACCAATCCCCTTTTTAGCTCTTTTATACATCGGTTCATGGGTAATTTCATTGTTATCAAGAAAAACTTTTCCCGCCAGAGGTTTAATCATTCCAACAATCATATAAAATGTTGTGGTTTTACCTGCGCCATTTGGTCCAAGAAGTCCAACTACTTCTCCCTGTTGAACAGAAATAGAAACATTATTAACAACTGTTCTTTTCTTATAGACTTTTACTAATCCTTCACTTCTTAATAGCGATTTATTTTCCATAGGATTGCAGTTTGTTCAATTTTGAAAATATTTTATTTGCTCTATTACCTATTATAGATTCTTTTGTCGGTCTGTTTTTAATAATTATGAAAGAAGGAATTGTAAATTCTTTTTCTTTCCCTTCAATCAAATTTTCAGGGTGATACTCGCTAGCCGGATTACCATAAAATTTAACCTCTGTTACCGCATTCTCTTCAAAAAATATTATGGTTCTATCGGAACTGGATTTTAATAATCCATTCGGTTCATCATCTTCGAAAAGATAATAAATACTTAAGACACTTCCAGTAACTTCAGTTCTTTCAAGTCCATTTTCGCCGAACATCATTTCGATATTCATACCGGAAATCTGATCGTACTTAAACTCATATTTTTCATTTGAAGAAATTATTGATGCGTTTGAGTTAATCAATAGCCGCTTTAGCTTATTATTTTGTAAATAAACATTAATCGAGTCACCAATTAATTGAGTGTTTTCATTCCACATAACAGGTTGCGAAGTTGCATTTTCAGGTTTATATGTATAAAGGTAATCTGAGTTACGGTAAAGGATTGTTATATCATTTATCGATGCAAAATCTTTACGCGCAATCAAAACCGAATCGGTTGCAACAACTCTTTTAGTAGAGTCATCGTAAGATTCCATAAGCTTTGATGAGATTACAAGAGTATCGAGCTGCCCGTCATCTGTGGTATCGACCTTAACGAGAAAAGGATTATCATAAATTTTAGTATAGTTCTGATTATTATAATCCTCAAGACGATCTGCAAAAATTGCAAGACGGTTTTTAGGATCGTAAATCAAAACATTATTGTAAGCAAAAGAAATTTTTGTATCTCTAAAATGAGTTAGACTATCAGCAAACAGGATGGATGATGAGTCTCTCACTTCCACATTACCGGCAGCAACCGCTTTATCTTCATCGTTGTAATATGTAAGTCTATCAGATTGTAAATTAGTAAGTTGATCATAGAGTTTTACATTATCATAAAAGAAAGCTCTTTTCTCATCAAAATAATAGTAGCCATTTTTAGAACTAAGATTAACGTGCCCGTCGAAAAGTGAAATTCCAGATTTTGAGTGGGCAACCTTTGTATCTCCATAATAATAACCAATATCTGTATTGATAATTACGCTATCCTGTTTAACAACCACCTTTCCAATTAATTCAGCTTCGTTTCTTACTAAATATTGAATCGCCTTAAGACATGTAATTCTAACATTTCCCTGGGTCATAACAACATTACCGTGTACTTCTCTAACCATTTCGCCATTTATCATTTTGCCGAATAAGCTATCCCCGTTAACGGTTATCATCTGTCGTTCTTTCTGAGCAAATGCCGGAATGGAAATCAACAGAGAGATCAATATCATAAATGTAAGGCGCACTATTTCTTTTTCTCGTTAACTGTTGCTGAATATGTTACGTTAAAAATAA
>CAZEBL010000132.1:0-8599 GCA_964510325.1 uncultured Melioribacter sp.
AAATTTTCATCCTTATCCCTGATTTTAATTTTCTCTTTGTATTCGGGTATTTCATAATGAATCCCCTAATGAACGCTCGTTAATATAAATAAAGTGTTCTACTTTTGAAAGGAATAATAACTACAATATAAGTCACTATTTATAAAATCTTAAGTTTCGTAATAAAGTAAAACAAATAAAAAAAGGTTTTCACGCAGAGACCGCAAGGTAATCGCAGAGTTCGCAAAGTTTTTTCTTGGCGAACTTTGCGTAATCTCTGCGACCTCTGCGTGTTAATCTTCAAAAAGCCCAGAGTCTATGAAACATCTTTTATAATTCTTCTTCTATTTTCAGTAACTCATCGCATCAATCTTTACTTTCCCTCTAAAAATCCAGTAGATACTTATTGTATATGCAAGTACAAACGGTACACCTATAATTGCAACAATCAGCATAATGTTAAGTGTCTTCTGCGAAGACGCTGCATTATATATTGTTAAACTGTATTCTGGATTTGGATTTGAAAGCACAATATTCGGAAAGAGTCCCACTGCAAACAATGCAAGAAGTGCAACAATACTTGCGCACGATGAAAGAAATGCACGGAAATCTCTACCATGGAAAATTTCGCGAGGTATGTTTGCAATAGCAAGCATATTTAACACAGCAATTATGAAAAGCCATGGCGCATCTTTGAAATGCTGAACCATGTGAGGATAATAGATTAATGTGTACATCGTAGTAGTAACATAGCATATTACAAAAAAGATAATCGTATTATTAACCCAGCTTCTAACTTTCTTCTGTAACTCTCCTTCTGTTTTCATTACAACATAAATTGATCCATGCATCATGAAGAGTGCTACAGTTGTAATCCCGACCAGCAAAGTGTAAGGATTAAGAAGTGTAAAGAAAGTCCCGGCAAATTCTTTTTCGGCATCAATTGGAATGCCTGTTATAATATTTCCGAGTGCGATGCCCATCAGTAGTGCAATCAAAATACTCGAAACACTGAAGGCGGTATCCCACATCTGCCTCCACCATTTCATCGGCTGTTTACTTCGGAATTCAATTGCAATCGCACGGAATATTAATCCGAACAGGAGTAATATCAGCGCGATATAAAATCCCGAAAATACGGTTGCATAAACATGAGGAAATGCTGCAAAGAGAGCTCCGCCCCCTGTTACAAGCCATACCTCGTTTCCGTCCCATACCGGACCGATTGAGTTGATCAATATTCTTCGATCAGTATCATCTTTTACAAGTAAATGAAGCGCTCCAACTCCAAGATCGAAGCCGTCAAGTATTGCATATCCGGTTAATAATACTCCAATGAGTATAAACCAGATTGTGTTTAAGTCAAATTGAAATTCCATAGACGTTTAATTTTTGTTATTAATTTCTTTCCAATGCTGCTTTTTGATGTTCGTACTCAGAAGGAATTTTTTCAGCTCCTTCCGGTCCGTGTTTAATTTTTTCATTCAATAAATAGATAAACAAAATGAATAATAGTAAGTACACGAGTGTAAAAAGTATCAAAGAGAACATTACCTGATTAGCAGTAACAACTTTAGACAAAGCTTCTGATGTTCGAAGTAAATTGTAAACTATCCACGGCTGTCTTCCAACTTCTGCTGAAATCCATCCGAGCTGATTTGCAATCTGCGGACCAAGAACCGAAAATACAAAAATCCACAAAAGCCACCTCTTCTCGAATAACTTTCCACGCCATAGCATATAAATTCCTATTAAACTAAGTGCAATTAATCCGAATCCAATTGCCACCATTATATGATACGATTGAAAGACAATATTTACGGGCGGTCTATCTTCCGGTTTGAAAGCGTTTAATCCCGTTAATGGTTTTTTGCTATCTCCGTGAACAAGATAACTTAGCATTCCCGGAATTTTGAACCCGAGTTTTACTTCCTGCTGCCGGTCATTAACCCAACCGAAGAGATAAAGATCTCCTACGCCGGATGAATCGTAATGAGCTTCGAATGCAGCAAGTTTTGCAGGTTGAGTTTTACTAATTCCCACAGCACTTTGATGACCTGTAAACAACTGAAAGAGCGATGCAAAGAGTGCGAGCCCGAGTGCAATCTTAAATGATGATTTAGCAAACTCAACATGTTTTTTTCTTAACAGGTAATAAGCGCTAACACTTAAAACCATAAATGCACCGGCAAGCCATGCACCTGAAAGAACATGCGATAACCGTTCCATTGATGACGGATTGAATACCATTTCCCAGAAGTCGGTTATTTCTGCGCGTGCATTAATTCCTTCTCCAACTATATGATATCCGGCTGGCGTCTGCTGCCATGAATTTGCAACAACTATCCAGACTGCGCTTAACATCGAACCGAATGAAACCATGATTGTTGAGAAAAAATGCATTTTGGGACTAACCTTATTCCAGCCGAAGACAAGGACAGCAAGGAATCCTGATTCGAGAAAGAAAGCAAAGATACCTTCGGCAGCTAATGCACTACCGAAAACATCTCCGACAAAACGTGAGTAAGTTGCCCAGTTAGTACCAAATTCAAATTCCATTACAATTCCGCTTGCAACTCCCATTGCAAATGTAAGTGCAAATATCTTAACCCAGAACTTTGTCATCTGTTCGTAAAGTTTATTACCGGTTTTAAGATACATTCCTTCCATAATTACGAGAAGTACACCAAGACCAATACTTAAAGGCGGGTAGATATAATGGAATGCAATTGTAAAAGCGAATTGAATACGTGAAAGAATTTCAACGTCCATAATGATATCCGGTTTATCTAAATAATCCCTATTAAATTTAGTAAAATGAAATAAAAGATGACGGCATTTTTTGTTTTAAAAACTGCAAAAAATTTCTGTTTCTATCCGGCAATTTGATCAATACTCTTTCAGATAAAATATTAAAAAAGTTTCCCGATATGTGAATTATTTCCCTCAGATTAGCGTTTTAGAGAACAACAACAAAAAGAAAGGCGTGCCATGCATATAAAAAATATCCTTGTCTGGCTTTTCATTTTTTTACCAACCTTAAATGCACAAAATATACTCGTAATAAAAAATATAAATGTTGTTGATGTCTCAAAAGGAACACTTCAAAAAAATAAATCCATTATAATATCAGAAGGCATTATCCAATCCATTAAAAGCAATTACACAAATTCCACAGAGAAAGGGGTTCAAGTAATTGATGGAACCGGGAAATATTTAATTCCCGGACTCTGGGATATGCACGTTCATGATAACTGGAATGAAGATTTCTCCGAGCTCTATGTTGCAAACGGAGTGCTCGGTATAAGAAACATGTTTACGCCAATGGAATTTATTACTCCATTAAAGGAAAAAATTTCTAAGAAGGAAAAAGTTGGACCACTAATAATTGCAGCGGGGAGAATAGTTGACGGTCCTAATTCAGTTATCCCGGGAAGTTTTATTGTATCCAAACCGGAAGACGTTGAAGCTGTAGTTGATTCAGTAATAAAAGACGGCTCTGATTTTTTAAAGGTTTACGACAAGTTATCTCGAGAATCCTATCTCGAAATAGTTAAAGAAAGTAAGAAGAGAGGAATTATTTTCGTGGGTCATGTCCCGGCTTCTATGAACATGATTGAAGTTTCTGGACTTGGACAAAAAAGTTTAGAGCACCTATTCGGGTTTTATGAAGATTGTGCGTATGAAACGGACTTCAATAAGCAATCCGGTAAGTCCAGATTCGGATTAGCTTTCTTCAACGAAGATCTTGCAAAGGCAAGAATTGAGGAATGTAAAAACTCAATTAATGTGTTGAAGAGAAACGGTACATGGATTAGTCCAACGCTTGCAGTGTGGAAGAGCATGAGTAATATTGATGATTCATTATCATACCAGAATGATCCGCGTTTAAAATATATGTCAACTTCAGTAAAAGAATTCTGGAAGGAACATATTAGCGGGCTCAAAAAACAACCTAAAGAAAAGTGGGAAATTCAACACAGAGTTTTCAAAAATTTCAAAAGTCTCGTCGGAATTTTATACAAAGAAGGGATGAATATTATTGCCGGAACAGATGTAATGAACCCCTTTGTTTATCCCGGATTCAGTCTACATGACGAGCTTGAATTATATGTTGAAAGCGGACTTTCACCGGGAGAAGCATTAAAGACTGCAACAATAAATCCAGCCATTTTCCTCGGGAAAGAAAAAGAACTTGGATCGATTGAAGAAGGAAAAATTGCTAACCTCGTATTGCTTAATGCTAATCCACTCGAGCAAATCAGCAACACTAAAAAAATAAGCTCGGTAATTCTTAAGGGCGATTACTTTTCGAGAGAGGAGTTGAATAAACTCTTACAAAATCGTGTTAGTGATTAAGTCTATACACTGAGGAATTTTGAAAATGAGGTGCTTCTAAAAAGCACCTCGATTTATAAATTGATTAAGTAAGATCCTTCAAAATACTTGAAAGTTTTTCAAGAGATGTTTCCCAGTCATTCATTTTAGCTCGTTCACGCTCAATTACTTCAGCAGGAGCTTTAGCAACAAATCCTTCGTTGGATAATTTTTTTCTTACCCCTTCCAGAGAACCGGAGATACGAGTTATTTCCTTTTCAATTCTTGCTCGTTCAACATTTAGATCTATTAACCCTTCGAGAGGAATAAAAATGTCGCAGCCTTTTACAACGGCAGATGCACTTGCCTTCGGTTTTTCAATTTTCGGGTCAACTGTTAATTTATCAATCTTTACAAGGGACTTTATATATTTAATCTGTTCTTCATTAATCTTATCTGTCTTCAGAAGAACATTAATTTGTTTTGATGGGGGTAAGTTCATTTCTCCGCGGATATTTCTGATAGCTGTAATTATATTCTGAAGGAACTCAACATTCATTTCGGCTATTTCATCAACAAGAATTCCATAATACTTAGGAAATTCCTTCGTTGAAATACTTTCGCCTTCATTTCTTTCATCAAGAAGCTGCCAGATCTCTTCTGTAATAAACGGCATAAACGGATGAACAAGTTTAAGCATCTCCTCGAATAAGGAAATAGCTCTTGATAATAGAGCAGATTTTACTTCGTCAGTTGCATTATATAACCTGAACTTGGCAAGTTCTACATACCAGTCGCAGAAATCATTCCACACATAAGAATAAATAATTTTTACAGCATTATTTATCTCATACTCATCTATTGCTTCTGTAAATTCTTTCAGTGTTTTCTGGAAGCGCGATATAATCCACCTGTCTGTAAAATCTAAATGTTCATCAACAAGATCCTTGCTAACTTTTATATTTTGTGCATTCATCAATATGAATCTTCCGGCATTCCAAATTTTGTTTGCAAAGTTTCTTCCTATTTCACATTTATTTGTACTAAATAAAACATCCTGCCCGAGTGGGGCGATATAGATCATTGTGAATCTTAATGCATCAGCACCATATTCTTCAATTAGATCAAGCGGATCAGGAGAATTGCCGAGAGATTTACTCATCTTTCTACCCTGAGTATCTCTAACAGTGCTGGTAAAGTAAACATCTCTAAAAGGAATTTCATTTTTGAAATGCATTCCGGCAATAATCATTCTTGCTACCCAGAAGAAAATAATATCGGGTGCTGTAACTAAAAGGTCTGTTGGATAATAGTAGTTTTGTTCCTCTTCATTCGTAAATACATCCTGAGCCCACAGCCAGCTCGATGCCCATGTATCAAGAACATCATCATCTCTGTACCAGTTTTCGATATCTGCCGGTGGTTCAACCTCGCAATAAATTTCTTTTGTTTCTCTATGATACCATACCGGAATACGATGACCCCACCAGAGCTGTCGCGAAATACACCAGTCGCGGATATTTGTCATCCAGTGTTCGTAAGTTTTAACCCAGTGCTCAGGATAAAAATTAACTTTACCATTAAGCACTGCTTCGAGAGCCGGTTTCGCCAGCTTATCCATTCTCATAAACCATTGCTCGGAGAGATATGGCTCTATAGGAACATTACCGCGCTGCGAGTAGCCGACTTTATTTGTGTATTCTTCAACTTTATGAAGAAGTCCAAGTTCTTCCATTCTTGCAACAACTTTATAACGTAAATCAAACCGATCAAGATCTCTAAATTCTTTAGGTACATTTCCGTTTGAAGTTGCATCTTCATTAAAAATGTTAACCATTTCCAGATTATGACGCAGACCCATTTCGTAATCATTAACATCGTGCGCCGGTGTTACTTTTACAGCACCGGTTCCAAATTCTTTATCTACATACTCATCAGTAAACAATGGTATTTCTCTTCCAACAATTGGAAGGATAATAGTTTTACCGACTAAATG
The DNA here is from genome assembly GCA_964510325.1 of uncultured Melioribacter sp. GTDB lineage: Bacteria > Bacteroidota > Ignavibacteria > Ignavibacteriales > Melioribacteraceae > DSXH01. The sequence goes on from CAZEBL010000132.1 coordinate 6,293, forward strand.
TTTGTATCGTTCATCATCGGGATTAACGGCAATTCCGGTATCACCCAACATTGTTTCGGGTCTTGTTGTAGCAACAATAATATATTCAGTAGAATCCTTAACCGGATATTTGAAGTACCAGAGTTTACCTTTTACTTCTTTGTAGAATACTTCTTCATCGCTGATTGCAGACTTTGAGGCGGGATCCCAATTAACCATACGATAGCCACGATAGATCAGATCTTCTTTATATAATTTTACAAATGCTTCAATTACTTTTCTATAGTAATGAATGTCCATTGTAAAACGTTCGCGCTGCCAATCGCAGCTTACGCCAAGTTTACGGAGCTGTTTGAAAATTATTCCACCGTATTTCTCTTTCCACTCGTAACAGTATTGTAAAAAGTCTTCCCGGGAAATATTATCCTTGTTTATACCCTGTTCCTTAAGCATAGCAACAACCTTTGCTTCGGTTGCAATTGATGCGTGATCAATTCCTGGAATCCAGCATGCATTAAATCCCATCATTCTTTTGTAGCGAATGTAAATATCCTGAAGTGTGTTGTTAAGAATATGTCCTATGTGCAGTATGCCGGTTATGTTCGGTGGAGGAATAACAATTGTATATGGTTCTTTGTTCTCATCAACTTCACTATGATAGAGATTATGATCGTACCAGTATTTGTACCACTTATCTTCAACATCTTTTGGACTGTACGTTTTGGGGATTTCAGAAAAATTCTTTGCCGGCATTTACTTCTCAATTATTGATAATAATTAGGTGCAAATATAAAAAATCCTGATACTGAATGCTCAGTTGAGTTTGAAAAGATTAATAAATAAAGGGAATTCCGTATGTTCTTTTATATTTTGACTTAATGAGTTATAGGACCAAGCGGGATAATTTTCTGTAAGTATGATTAAGGATTTGATTAAAAATTACAGATATACCCGGCAACCTTAGCCGAACCATTTTTTAGATCCGCTTTTTCTATATTTTTTTTGAATTCGTTATAAAGATTTTCTCCGCGAAATAGATTGTTAACGATAGCTGGGAGTTTATCGATTCGCTTTTCATAAATTCCCAATTTGTTTTCTATTATAAAATCGACATTCCCCTTTTCCTGTTCCCATATATAAGTATTAACAACCGGAATTTTTCCGCTCATTAATATTTCCATAAAAGTTGAGGCGCCGCATTTTGTAATTACAAGATCGGATAAGCAAATTAGATCGTAAACAAAATCGACAAAACCGTAAACAATAAGATTATCACGGCTGTATTTTTGTTTTAATTTATTTACCTGGTTGAAAAGTTTTTTGTTATTGCCACAGACTATAATAATATTGTAATCGTAATTACTCTTAATTAATTTTTTAAGAATTCTTTTCCCTTTCGGGATTCCATCACCTCCACCGAGTATTAAAAGCGTCTTTTTATTTTTAACTCCATACCTGCTCTTCAATAAAAGTACTTTTTCTTCATCGGGCTTCTCAGAAAATTTTTCACTTAAAATAAACGGGAAAACATTTAAACGTGTTTCTTCTATACCGTTATTAATACAATGATTTTTAAGTTTATCGCTGAACAAAACAAAGTTCTGGTCTTTTTTAAGAAACCAGAGCGGATGCGCTGTGAACGGATCTGTTACTACTGTTATCACGGGAATCTCTTTCTTAAATTTTTGTAGTGTCGAAAAAAGAGGTTTGATAAGAAAAAAATGGAATAAAACAATCTTGTCGGGCTTATAATCCAGCAGAACTTCTTTTAAATACTTTGTAATATTTATTGAAACCAAGAACGCGCTAATATGAGAGATAAATTTCAGTTTGTGTGTTAAGTAAAGAAATTCATAAAACCATTTGGCTTTACTTTGAAGAAGACGATAACCATCCTCAATAATGAAGCGTGCAAGCCATTTTGTTTTACCGAATCCATCTATAAGTAATGTTTCGTATTCATTGCTTTTATGTTTGCTGATATGATCTGCTACGGCACGGGCCGGTGCAAGATGTCCCCCGCCGGTTCTTAAGTAAATAAAAAGTAATTTCTTTTTCTGCATAAATATATTTAACGAAGAACCGGTGATTGAGAGTGAGTTAAATTACCGGTTTTCAGAACCTCAATTATTTTGTATGTCCCAAGCTTTCTTGCTTTAAGAAAACCGGACCATGCCATTTCTGCAAGAATACCTTTGTTCAGCAGATCATGAAGCCATTGGTCGGTATATTCAGGATTCATTTGTTTTATTCCCGCTTGAATTTCGAAAAGCCACAGCCGATTAAATTTTTCCTGTGAACCAATAGTTGGAGTAATTATTATTGTAA
>CAZEBL010000133.1:0-8547 GCA_964510325.1 uncultured Melioribacter sp.
GCATCATTACCTACACCGAGATCCTCGTCATCGTTTTCCTGTTGGGCACCGCGAGCGCGATTAATGCGCCCGCCTACCAGGCGATGGTGCAGGATACGTCGAGCCGGGAGGACGTGCTGAACGCGATTGCGCTGAACTCTTCCATTTTCAACGGAGCCAGGGTCCTGGGGCCGGCGATAGCGGGCGTGATGATTGCAAGGATCGGAGAAGGGTGGTGTTTTTTTGCGAACGGCATCAGTTATATGGCCGTTAACTGTAGATGCTAATCCAGGCAACACCACCGGAAACATTCAAGCTAATCCCGAGATAATAGGAGCTGGACCGGCTCCTTCAATGACAATTTTTGCATATAACGGTGGACAAAGAATTTGGGTTGGTACATCAGGCTGGCCAGCTGGCTCTGTTGAACCTGCACGTTTTATCCAGTTCGATGTTAGTCCAACTACAGGAAATGATTTTACAGTAACTAATGTATCATTTAATTACGGAGATTTCCCACTTGCAACCGATTTTAATATTTTGAATGCCCGTGTCTACTATTCAACTGATGGCTGGCAATCTAGTAATGCAATTGGTTCAGTAATAATTTATAAAAATTCTATTGTGCAGACATTTACACAATCTTTAAATGTAACTGTTTTGAATGGTCAAACATTCTCTCTTAGAATTAATCCATATTCACCATCAGGTGGAAATCCTGGTACTCCCACTTTTGCGATTCACACTAATGTATTAATAGAAGGTTCAACAACAACAAGCACAACACCAGATTCTTGTGCCGCCGATTCTTTAAATGTTAGTACGGGTTGGAATCATAATAATAATTCAAATTATTTTGCAAATAATCCTGCAACCGACCAGGATGTGTTCTGGACTTTAGTTGGTGCACCGACGAATAATGGTAATGTTAATCTTAACGGTCCCGCTTGGGTTATAACTAAACATACTGCATGGGTTAATCAATCGGGCAGCAGATGGATTTCAGCGTTTCAAACATCAGGCTCAAATGCTAAAAATATAGATGAAACTATTCCTCCATATGTTTTTCAAAAAAGTATTTGTGTTAGTGAAACTACTGATTTGACTTTCGACCTTAATGTACTTGTTGATAATAGAATCGTAATTAATTTTGTGGATTCAAATGGAAATTTAATTAGCAATCTTGGAGCATTAAACTCAACCATTACTTCAAATTTTACAGTACCAACAAATTTTAATCAGGTTGTTTCTAATGTAGCTCCCGGAACTTATTATATAAGAGTAGAACTTCGAAATGATAATGATGGCTCTGCAATGGGATTTAATATACAAGGAACTGTTAAAGGAGGTCATTCTTCACTTTTAGAAACTTTATGTTGTAATCCTCCCGGCTCGTCCATATCTGGATATAAATTCAATGACTTGAATAATAATGGCATCAAAAATCCAAATGAACCGGCATTGCCGGGATGGGTAATCACTTTATCTGGTTCCGGTATATCTACAATGACTTCAATTACAGATGCAAATGGAAGTTATTTATTTACTGGAATCCCCCCGGGAACATACACATTAACAGAAACCAGTCAAACCGGCTGGATTGCAGGACAATCCGGAAGTAGCAAAACTGTTACTGTTGGAACTAATCAGGCAATAAATAATATTAATTTTGGAAATAGACAGTTGCCGTTAGTCGGATCGATATGCGGAGTAAAATTTAATGATCTTAATGGTAACGGAGTTAAAGATTCGAGTGAACCGGGATTGGAAAACTGGGAAATAAAATTATCAGGATCTGCAAATCTAACAACACTTACCGATGCTAATGGTGATTATTGTTTTACAAATCTGGCCGCGGGTAGTTATACTGTTTCAGAAACTAATCAAAATAATTGGCAACAGACTTTTCCAACCGCACCGGGAACACACAGCATTACATTATCGGCTGGTCAAAATAGATCTGAAATTAATTTCGGAAATAAACTTACAAGTGCAACTGGTTGTGTTCAACCCCCTTCGGGTATGGTTGCATGGTGGCCGATGGATGAATCTTTAGGAGCTACTGTTGTTTTAGATATTAAAGGAAATAATCATGGAACTCCTTTCCCGGGCGCTATTGGTACAATCGGATCTCCTGTTGCAGGTGCCGTACCCGGTAATACTTTACAATTCTTAAACCCTCAAGCTAAAGTTGACGGCTCATTGTACTATTATAACTCTGCAGTTCTTAAATATGTAAAAGTGCCGGACAGTCCAACTTTAGATTTTGGACCAGGTGATTTTACAATTGATGTTTGGGTTTATCCCGTTATTGTAAATGCATTTAGGGTTGAACCAATTGTTCAAAAAGTGGAATTAACTACACCTGTATGTACAGGTTATAGACTTTATATTCAGGGAGGAAACTTGCACTTTGTTGTTATGGATGGAAGTTCAACTTCTATTATATCCACACCGATAACTTATTCACAATGGCAGCATATTGCAGCTGTAAGAAAAGGAGGGGCGCCTAATACTTTTGAATTATATATTAATGGTGTGTTAACAGCTACTTCAAATGGTCAGATTAATAACACAAGTAATTCCGCGGAACTTATTATTGGCGGGATTCCAAGTCCGGGTGGAGGTACTGTATGCGGTCTGCCGGCACAATATGGATGGGGTGAGATAGCAATTGATGAACTTGAAATATTCAACCGGGCATTAACTCCCTCTGAGATTTTTTCCTTGTGGCATGCAGATACTTTTGGTAAATGTAAACCTGATCTGACTTCAATAGACAATAAAAATCCAAATGAATTTATAAAAAGCAATTTTACACTGGAACAGAATTACCCAAACCCATTTAATCCAACATCGAAAATCCGTTTTGCAATTCCAAAAGAAAGTTTTGTAACAATTAAGGTATTTGACTTAATTGGAAGGGAAGTAAGTACATTAGTGGATGAGATGTTGAAATCTGGACAATATGAAGTTTTATTTGATGGAACGGGGTTAACAAGTGGAGTCTACTTTTACACTATCAGAACGCAGAATTTTACTACAAGTAAGAAAATGATTTTAATGAAATAATTATTCAAATTATTTCTGCTTTAAGCCCCGTTAACAGCGGGGCTTTTTTTATTCACCTCTTTTCTTCCAAATTCATTAGGCATTTATATCTCAACTCGATAATTTTGTTCTAACCTTTTCCAATAACTATGGAATGATAAAATGGAAACCCTTTATAACCGCACAATTAATTATGCCCTTATATTGATTATTATGTTCTTCTATACTAACTATTCTATTGCACAAATAACTTCCGAACCTCCTGTAAAACCGAAAACAAATATTGAAGATGCATTGAAATATTCACGCAACGAAAACTCAATGCCCGGCAAATATCCCGCTAAAGTCGTTCAGGTAAATCACGAGAGCTGCACTTCAGAAAACAAAATTATTTATCAAGCTGCTTATCAAATGGTTGAAAAAGGAATGCTCGCACTAACCGGAGAAAAGAATATTAAAGATGCGTGGCTGAAATTTGTATCCCCAAACGAACGAATAGGATTAAAAGTAAATCCCGTTGCCGGACCGCAATTATCAACAAGTGTTGAAGTTACAAAAGCAATTGTAAGTCAACTCGAGATTGCTGGTGTAAAAAGAAGCAATATTTTAATTTGGGATAGACGTGAAGAACAATTATTCGAAGCCGGATTTAACCATGAGAATTTTCCGGGGATAAAAATAATCGGGACAGAACGACCGGAGAATGGTTCTATGTACGATGAGAACGGAAAACTCCACAGCTTAAAAATGATTGATACAACCTGGTATTACTGGGCTGATTGCGAAGAGAAGTACGACTCCGTGACAATTCCTTATATGGTGAATGAAGGGAAATATTCCTACTTCACAAAAATTGTAACGGAGATGGTAGATAAAATCATAAATGTTCCTATTCTAAAAAATGCAGGTTCATCGGTTACGCTCTGTCTAAAAAATCTTGCATACGGATCTGTTACAAATACCGGAAGACTTCATAGACAGTTATGGGCAGAAACATGTGCGGAAGTAAATGCTTTCCCTCCACTGCGTGATAAAGTAGTTTTAAATATTGTTGATGGAATTAAGGGATGTTTCAACGGGGGTCCGGGTGCCAATCCCCAGTTTTTTTGCGAGTATAAAACAGTATTGGTAGGAACTGACCCTGTTGCGGTTGACAGAATTGGTTACGAAATAGTAATCAACGAAAGAATAAAACGTGGTGTTCAAAAAGAGGATAATGCACGAGGCAGAATTTTTATGGAGCTTGCACAGAATCTTGGACTTGGAATTGCTGATTTTGAAAAAATAAAATGGGAAAAAATAGAAATGAAATAGAACGCTGATTTTTATGATTAATTATGATCTGCGCTGATCATAATCAATTTGCGGTATCTGTGTTCTATTATTTTTTTGATTAATGAGAGTAACATGAAAATTATCACAAATATTTTTTTCTTCCTTCTATTGATAATATCAATAAACGCGCAGGTAAATGAATTGCCAAAATTGACGGCGAATGATTTACCCGGAATGATAATTACAAGAGAACAAACATTTGATGGAAGCAGTCTATGGGGATATATAAACGGCGGCGCAGATATTTTTCTTGAATACGGTTTTGACAAGCTGTTGCTTCAGGAGATTAAAATAGACGGACTGAATATCAAGGTTGAGATCTATAAGATGAATAACCCGGCTTCTGCTTTTGGAATTTATTCGGTTTCTCATTACAAATGTGAGGATAAAATTAAATCGTTTGCTTATAGTTGTTTTACACAGTACCAGATACAATGCGCAATAGATTGTTATTACATTTCTATAATAAATGCTAACGGAAGCAAAGAGGAAGTGGAAGCATCAAAAAAAATATTTAATCAAGTTATTAATAAAATTTCCGGAGATGATTTTTCGCTTCCCCAGTTATTCAAAAATAAATTATTAAGTGAGCAGAAAGATCAGATAAAATATTTTAAAGGAATTTTAGGGGTTCAAAATGGTATGATGGAGTGGTACGACTATTTTGACGGTCTTGGTGAGTTTGAAATATATCTTCTTCCCGCTAAGCTTGATAATGCTGAAGTTAATATCGCTCAGATTAGATTCTATTCCGGTTCCGATGTAAATAATTTTTTGAAACGAACGGGAGTAGAAATAAATTCTTCTACCAAATATTCAATAAGCGAGAACGGGAATAAATCCCTTTTAGTAAAAATGCTTAACAATAATGAAATGATTTTTGTTGAGGGGAATAATGATTCTAATAAACTTATAGATTGGATAAAACAAATATTGTAAGGAAAAGAAATTTCACAGAGTCCTCCGAGAGTCACAGAGATACACAGAGATTAAAGGATAAATTTTCTTATCCCATTTTTTAAACAGGTACAGAATAATTAATAAGCAGTCTAATTTTTTTTTCAAACCCATTAATATTCATTCTCTGTGTCCCCCTGTGCCTACTCTGTGAATCTCTGTGTAATGTTTTTAATCTTTTTTTTATCCTATCTTAAATATTTCCATCTTCCTAAAATATCCTACAAAAAACTTCTTCCCTTTCTGCAGAGGGATATACGAAGAATAAATTTCCTTCAGACCGTTTTTCTCTGCCAGGTAAGCAAATTCTTTTAAGTCGACTAATTTTATAATAGAACTTAATTTCTTTATCGACTCAAATTCTGTTTCCGAAACAGGTTCTGAAGAATCACTCGGCATTTGCAACACAACGCTTAAAACTCCTCCGTAATTCAACCAACCGGAAATCTTTGCAAGCAGTTTTTTTACATCAACATACTCAAATATTAATGCGGCATGAACAAGTTCTAATCCGGAATCATGTAAATCGAGTTGATCAATATCGACACAGAGAAGATTAAGCGATGGTAGTTCTTCTGCAAACCATGCGCGGCATTCTGCAAGATACCTGTAATTAATGTCCACGCCAATTATTGTATCAAGTTCTCTTCCAATTAAATGCTCAAAGCCATTTCCGTTTGTGCAACCAAGAATACAAAGCGAGCGGGGATTGAATTGATCTAAAACTTTACGAAAAATTTCATTTAATACCTGAAGCTGCTGAACTCCAGGTGCCGACATATGTACTTCATATTCATTTGAGGGTATTTGCAGCCATGGATTCATAATTTATAATACTCAACAATTATTTAACATAAAAACCAAGTGTAAACCAACCGCACCAGTGCCGGTATGAAAACGGTGCGGTTAGTCCCATACTGGAATTTTTAAATGGAAGAACTTTTTCTGTGAATGTATCGGAGTAAGCAAATAACTCTCCCATAATAGAATTGCCATTAATCTCTTCAATTATTCTTTTTATTGTTAACAGTCCAAATACTACGGGATATCTGCCGCACCATATAGGTACATTCTTCTTCCCTTCAGGGTCCGGCCATAATTCTTTTGTGAGATTTATTATGCGATTGACCGTTATTTCACCTGATAAATTTTCGCTTATAATTCTTCGATCGTTATCGGTTGCGGCTTTATGTGCGGCAGCATCCAATCCGTATGGAGAATTATTGAAATCCTCGCCGTAGTGGTTTGCGTCGTTTGATATAAGGAAGAAAATATCTTTACCGATTTCAAGATTTTTCTCCTTAATATAATCCAAAATAATGCGTGTAAGTTTATCACTGATTTCCATCATCCTTTCAAACGGCATTTGAGTTATCATAATTGGCGTAATCTTAATATTACGATTATAATACTGAAGGAATGGGATCAGTGCTTCAATAGAGTGTTCAATCTGGTGGGCTTTATTACTGATCATTGTATAATCTTCATTAAGTTTATTTTTGATCAGCTCTCTCAATGGAGAGATCTCAACGTTACCATACGGTCCTATCCATTGTTCGTGTTCATCAAGTATCAAAACATTTTTAGGATCATTCATTTCTTTTCTTACCGTTCCATGAGTAACTCCAAAAATCACAACTTCTTTTGCTTTGATCTGACTGAATAACGGAAAATAAATTTTACCGGCATAGAGATAATCATCGTGAACAGAAATGCCACCGATTAATTTCCCTTTTGGTTTTTCGAATTTGACTTCGCTTGATAAGTAATTAATAAACGAATTCATCTCGTCGGAATTCCAGCAGAAACCTACATCATCGCGGATTGGGCGAATTGATTGTGAGCGTAGAGTGAAAAACACCGGGATCAGAAAAAACAAAAAGAATAATATCTTTCTCATTTTATTATCTACTTAATTAGAACAAGTTTTGTACTAATGTTTATATTATTGCCGGTCAAACGGCAGAAATAAATTCCAGAAACCAATCGGCTGGCATCATATTGAGCCCTGTAAAGTCCGGCGCTTAATTCCCCTTTGATTATTGTTTCAACTTCTTGTCCGATTGAATTAAAAATCTTCAGGGAATAAGAACCAGATTCAGGAATTTCATATTCAATTGTTGTAGTCGGGTTAAATGGATTAGGATATGCCGCAATAGAAAATTCTGTAGGAATAGCATCATCAGATTTCACGCTGACAATCGTCCCGTATTTTGTTAAACCAAAAGCACTTCCAATCCAGACATTATTGTTCTTATCAACAACAATATCATTTACACAATTACCCGGGAATGTTGTTTGATCTTGATAATGAGTGAATGTTGTGCCGTTGAAAACATACACCCCTTTATAATTTCCTATCTGACCGCAAAATCCAGTACCAATCCATACATCATTGTTTCTAAATGCGATTGCAGAGACAAAATCATCAATCGGATGAGTAGATGATTTGTAAATTGTCCATGTTGAACCATTGTATTTGGAAAGTCCACCGCCCACAGTTTGAAAATTGACATAATCGGTTGTTCCTACCCAAACATTTCCGGAAGCATCACAAGCTATTGTTCTTATGTAATCACCACCCAGACCGCCTTGTGTATTACTTTTTCCAAATACAGTCCAGTTGGTTCCATCATATTTATAAAGTCCAATTCTTGTTCCGCACCAGATATTTCCATTCTTATCAACAGCAATTGCTTCAGCCGGATAGTTATTAAAATTATCTTTAAATACATTTCCCGGTATCCAGTTAGTACCATCATATTTAAATATCCCCGGGTCTGTATAGGAACTTACATTAACTCCCACCCATACATTACCCTGATTGTCAACTTCTATTGCATAAGTATAATTATTAGTTAGAGCACCAGATTCTTTTGTGAACTGAGTCCATGTATTTGTGGATGGATTAAACTTGAATACACCATTAGCGTAATTAGCTACCCATATATTGTTCTGTTTATCAACAGCAACATCTATAATGGTTTTGTCTTTTAATGGAGAATTGGATTTAGTGTAATTGGTCCAGTTAGTCCCGTCAAACTTTAATAAACCGTTAAAATATGTTCCGATCCAGACTACTCCGTTAGCGTCAACTGCCAAGCATTCAACATTAATGTCTGGCAGTTTACCATTTGTGTTGGAATTTGTATATGTATACCAGTTTTGTGCCAGTATGTTTGTTGCACCCAATAAAACTAAAATTACTGTAAATAATTTTCTCAT
>CAZEBL010000134.1:0-8537 GCA_964510325.1 uncultured Melioribacter sp.
TGTGAATCTGAAGCGGATTTTTCTTTATACAACTGCTGAAATCTTTCATAATCTTTTTTTGCTTTTTCATAATTTGCTTCGGCACTCATAAGTGCGGCTTTCTTAAGCTCATCATCAACCTGAAAGAGAACCGACCCGGCTTGTTTGTAATCGCCAACTTTTGCAAACACGGCTGTCACTCTTCCGGCTGTTTCCGAAATTATATTAACATCGTTGTTGGCTGTAATAGTACCAACAAGACTGAAAGATTCCGATAGTTCTTTTATAGCAGCTTTTTCAACTTTTACATAATAGACGTCCTTTATTCCACCAATATTTGCTGCAGACATCTTCTTTTTATTTATAAAAAGAATTGATCCAACTATCAGTATTAATACTGTAGCTGCAAGAATTAATTTCCAGTTTTTCATTTTATAATCTCCTTATTAATCTTCTTATTTACCCAATGATTTTTCTAATTTTGCTTTAGCAAGTTCATGATCGACTATCGACGTAGTGAAATTGGTTTTTGCACTTATAAGTGCGGTCTCGGCATCAATCAAATCGGAACTTGTAGCCAGCCCGTTCTTAAATTTTTGTGATGTTACTCTCATATTTTCTTCTGCCTGACTGACAATAAGTTTTGCAATTTCAATTTTTTTGTTCGTTTGTGTAAGACTCAGATAGTTTTGAGTAACTTCCAGAGTAATTCCGTCTTTAATAAGTCCCATGCCATCAACCGCCTGAGCTAATTGTGCTTCTGCCTGATCTGTTTGATGTTTTGTTGTAAGCCAGTCCCAAACATTCATGCTAAGGTTAATACCCGCGTCCCATGTTCCATCAAATTTGTTCTGTGTTGGTAATATTCTCTGGTTAGGTTTTGAATAATAATAGTTAACATACAAACTTAACTGCGGATACCAGGAAGATTTTGCAATTGTAATGCCGGCTTCACTTGCTTTTACCCTTGAATCAGCCGCTTTAATTTCGGGACGGTTATTAATTGCTGCGTCAACTAACTTCGAAAGCTCGTCGGATTTATATTGATTAAGATTAACATCCGATGCAATTTCAATTTGTGTGTTAAGTGGAATTCCCATCACATTATTTAATGCTGTCATAGTAAGCTTTACAGCATTTTCTGCTTCGAGCTGCTGATAAATTGCATTCGAGAGCTGAACTTCAATTTTAAGAATGTCATTCCTTGTTAGCATTCCGGCTTTTTCGAGGTTTTTGGCATCTTCAACATGAGCTTTAATCTGCTCAACTGTTTCATCCATTACCTTTTTGAACTGAATTGCTTTAAAGACTCCCCAATAGGAATTCTTAATATTAAACATTAGTTCGCTCTTATCTTTGTTATATTCTTCAGTAGTAGCCTTAGACAATTCCTCGTTAAGGTTAACATTACCGGCAAGTCGGAATCCTGTAAACAAAGGTTGGAAAACAGAAAGCTGAACAGAATAGTTATCAAAGATTCCGGGTGCAATAGGAAATGACCCGAATGGTGTAGTAATAATAAAAGGATCAACTTCGCTCAATTTTCTATAACCGGCATTCAATTTTAATGACGGAAGTCGTAAAGCGCTAACTTCTTTTACTTTTGCTTCAGCTCCTTTTACTTTCATTAAGGAAGAATGAAGCAGTTTACTGTTTTGTAATCCGATCTCTATTGCTCTATCTAATGTCAAAGAGAGTTTATCTTGCGCATTGACAGCATTAGAAATTGATAATAAAACGATGAGACAAACAGTACCGATAAGTTTTTTTGAAATCATATTTTTATTTCTCCGTTATTTTCATTCATAATTCCAGAATCGATATATTTTTTTCTTCCCTCTTCAGAAAAGATTCCTTCGAAAAAGATTTTTATAATATCATTATAAGCTTCGTTTACTGTTACAGGAAGTTGAGAGAGAATTTCGAGATTTAGCATCGCATGTATTGCAGAAAAATATAAGTTAACTGCTATATCGCTATTAAAATCTTTTCTAAATACCCCGCTTTCTTTTCCATGATTAATTAATTTCGAAAAAGTCACATATGCATTTTTTTTACGGAACTCTTGAATTTCATTCCACACTTCCGGTTGGCTCTTTACAAGGTCCTGAATGTTGGGATGAGATAATTTTGAAAAATGCGATGTTACAAAACTTAAAAAGTTTTTAAGCTTTGTAATAAATTCTGTTGATTTATCTTCAATTAATTCTTCGACATAGGTTTCAACGGCACATTTTTTTGTTCTGATTATTTCCTTAAGTATATGCTCTTTATTTTCAAAATGTTTATATAAAGTTTTCTTACTCATAGAGAGTGTAGAGGCAATTTCTTCCATTGTAACTTTGGAGAAGCCAAATTGGAAGAACATCTCCTCCGCTTTAGTTAGGATTCTTTGTTTTACTTCTTCGCTATATGCCATAATTCCTCAATTAGATTTACAAATACAGAACACTCTGCCTCTTATTTTAGTTCCAATGGAAACAATAATTGTATAAGTCGTTTCCAAACTTAAAAAAGTTTCGCTTTTTAATAAAAAATTTTTTTCGAAATCATAAAAAAAGCCGCATTTTTCAATGCGGCTCTAATCTTGGGGGGCAAGTGTAATCGCTTATTTCACTTCAAAGACAGAATCTTGAATACCGGTATTAATTTCGTAGGATGTAACTGTAAGCTCAATAGATTGAGGACCCATATTCTGATTTAATTTGAATGGATATTTAACCCCTTGAACTTCGCGGTAATCATCCATATCTGTTGTCTGATTGAATGTCCCCTGAGCGGTGGAAACAGAGCTTGCGGTCCTTATCAATAATCCCGATTCAACAGAATAGTAAGCAAAACTCTTTTTACCGTTTGGAGTTGTAAAAGTAATTTTATAAGCATCTTTACCATTAATATTTTCCATTCCGGTTAGTTCATACTTAACACCTCTTTCATCATATGTAAGCATACTGTGTAGCGAGTTATCTTTAAAATCTTCAATTTGTTCATTAGAAAAATCGTTCCGTTGACCCATTCCTTCCGAATAACCTTTAGTTCCATCAAAGACGGTAGTTTGTTGAAAAACTCCGGCATCAAGAACCTGATATAATTTATTTGGTTCTTTCTGCTTCATGCTAATGGTGATGTTTATACCCTGAACGGTTCCGGTCATTATAGTTGTTTTATCCTGCACTTTTAGAATATTTTCTCTTCCACCAATTGCTTCAATATATTTATCCAGAACACTTCTTGCTGTAACTCCAGCCGGAATCTTTTTAGCAGACGGATCGAACGGATTTCCATTTGCATCATAATAATCAACTTTGTTGCTGACACTAAATTTGGCAATATTCTTTGCAACTTCATCTCCATTACCAACAACTATAACATGAAGATTATTTGGTTTAATATATTTCTTTGCTGTTGCAAGAATATCATCTGAGGTAAGTGCATTAAGATTTTTTAAATAATTTTTATAATAATCTTTTGGAAGATTATAGCGTGCTGTATTTATTGCAAACCGTGCAATTGTTTCCGGCGATTCAAGTCCCCTAACAAAACTACCCGATAATAAATTTTTTGCTTTCTGAAGTTCATCATCACTAACTTTTTCATTTCTTATCTTCTTCATTTCATTAATAATTTCTGTAATAGCACTATCCGTTACGCTTGTTCTTACCTGTGTAGATGCAGAGAAACTTCCAATTAGCCGATCCGGATTCATACTTGAATAAGCACCGTAAGTATAAGCTTTAGATTCCCTCAGGTTCATAAATAATCTACCGGTTGCGCTGCCACCAAGTATAAGATTAACAACACTTGCTTTAATTGCATCTTCACTTCCAATCTGTAATTCAACCGGATAACCAATTGCTATTACCGACTGAACCGAATTGGCTCGATCTACTAAAGAAACTTTATTTACTACAGGGGCTTTAGGAGTTGTATAAGACTTTTTGGGAACATCCTTCTTTTCCCATTTCCCTAAGTATTTTTCTACAAGTTGTTTTGCTTTGGCTTTATTGATGTCCCCAACAATTGCAAGATAGCCAACATTAGGACGGAAATACGTTGCGTAGTAATTCTGGCACATTTCCAGTGTAAAACTTTTAACAGTTTCTTCTGTTTCAAGTTCTCCATAAGGATGTTCTTTACCATACATAATAGCTTGCTGTACTCTTTGAGATATTGAATTTGGATCGTCTTTAGTAGTGGCTAATCCAGATAACATCTGCTTTTTAATTTTATCCAGTTCTTCCTGCTTAAAAACAGAATTAAGAATAATGTCGCTCACAATTTCCATAAGTTTTTCTTTATTGCGTTCCAGACCCGAAGCAAAAATACTTGTAGCAGATGTAGATATGGTGGCACCAAGCAAATCAATTTCTTTATCAAGTTGATCTTTAGTCCGTTTTTTGGTTCCGGTTCTTAAAAGGTCACCTGTTGCAGAGATATATCCGGCATTCTCTGTTTCTAATATCGGATCAACATCAAGAATTAAATTAAATGACACTCTTGGTAATTTTCTGTTTTCGATTACAAACACCTTCAAACCGTTTTTCAGTTCGAACGATTCGTAATTAGCAATTTTAATTTCGGAAGCTTGACCGGCCGGAGGTAATTTACTTCTATCAAGCTGACTAAATGCCGGTCCGGTAAATACGAACACCAGCATTAGTAATAATAACTTTTTCATTTCTTTACTCCCTTTTATTCAAAATTTTCTTTTAGTTTGATTCTGCGGGTTTAGGCAAATAATAAAGAACAACACTGTTTTCCTTTGTTAAATATTTATTAGCAACGTTTTTGATATCTTCTTTGGTAACTTTCATATAACGTTGTATTTCCGAATTGATCAAGTCTGCATTGCCGAAATAAACAAAGTAATTAGCCAATGATTCTGCTATACCACGCATAGTTGAATTACGTGTTACAAACTGGGTTTCAATTTGATTCCGTACTTTCTGAAACTCGTCATTGCTTATTAATTCCTTTTTAACCTTTTCAACTTCTGAATCAAATGCGGCTTCAAGATCTTCCGGTTTTACTCCCATATTAGTAAGTCCGTAAATAATAAATAACCCGGGATCTTCCAGTGCAAGAGGAATAGTTCCAACAAAAAATGCTTTCTGTTGTTTGTCTTTAATTTCCTTTGTTAGGCGGGAGCTTTCTCCACCCGATAGCACTTGTGTAAGCATATTCAATGCATAATAATCCGGCGTTCCCTGAGCCGGAATATGATATGCATGCAACACTAAAGGAAGCTGAACTTTATCATACACAACTTCTCTTACTTCTGCTGTTTTAGGAGGTTCAACAACATTTGGTCTTTCTATCTTCTCTTTTCCAGCCGGAATTTCTCCAAAATATTTTTTAACAAGTTCTTTTGTTTTGTTAATATCAATATCACCGGCAATTGAAAGTGTTGCGTTCTGTGGTACGTAAAACTTTTTATAGAATGCTATAAACTCATCAAGTTTGGCCATATCTATGTATTGGGCAATTCCAATCGGCGTCCATCTATAAGGATGAACTTTATAAGCATTGCTGAATAACTTTTCTAATAACGAACCATAGGGACGGTTTTCGTAGCTCTGCTTTCTCTCCTCCTTTACAACTTTGCGCTGCGTTTCAACACCTATACTATCGATCTTTAAATGAAGCATTCTTTCCGATTCCATATACAAACCAAGTTCCAACTGATGTGACGGCAAAACCTGATAATAATAAGTTCTATCAAAAGAAGTATTAGCATTCAGTTCGCCTCCGGCTCCTTCAATTATTTTGAAGTATTCTCCACGTTTAATATTTGGCGATCCTTCGAACATAAGATGCTCAAAGAAATGTGCAAATCCGGTTCTCTCCGGATCTTCATTCTTACTACCCACGTGGTATAAGACGGCAACGGCCACAATTGGAGTTGAATTATCCTTATGGAGAATTACGTTCAGTCCGTTATCAAGTTTATACTGAACAAAATCAATTTTCTTTGTTTGCCCGTTTGAAATAACAAATCCAAATACGAGGAACAAAATCATAATCCTTAGTTTCATTTGATTACCTTTTGTTTTTGATGGATACAATTTATTTAGCCAGTAGAATAAATTACAGATGTGAAAAATTTTTCTATTTAAAATTATAGAAATATGTTCAAAAAAAACCATCTATTTGACGTATATGGAGACTATTTTGTTATTCAATTATAGTTATGTTTTAAAATAATTCTGGACGCTTAAGTATAGATTATACCCGGTAATTCAATTCACCAATGCAAAATGCATTTCATTTAAGGACGAAATTTCGTAATAATGACGGCGATTTAATGGATTTTTGACAAATTAACGAATGATAAAAAAATTTACTCTTTTACTTTTTATTTCATCTCTTTTTGTTAATAATGCGATACTATTCGGCAGCTCCACAACACCATCTATTATATCTGATAATGCTCTGAAAATCTCTTCTAATAAAAATGATAACAGTAATTTTATCAATTTCAGTATCGAACCTTTCTATGATATTAATAAAGTTCGATTTATAGTTACTATAGAATTCCCCGGGGATAGATCCGGAGAAACAAAAATATTACTCCCCAATGAATTTTCGGGACAAAACAACTTGGATGGAATTAAATTCTTAAAACCTCTTTCCGAAAACACAACTATTAGTAATACCGATAAACCCGAGATAAAGATTGTGCGACATCTGCCGGAATCAGTTATTAAACTCTATTACCAGGTTGAAGAAGTAAGGGACGATGACGTTGAGCTCGGAAATCATTTTATGGTAATTCTTAACAAATCATATTTTCATTTTCTTGGCGAAACATTTTTTATTCTACCGATGTGGGATTGGTATAGCAATATTAAAATATCACTCTCGTGGAATCACATGCCGTTCACCTGGACTCTTGCTAATAGTTTTGGAATAAACGAAAAGATACAAAACATTACAGCTTCTCTTGCTCAATTTTCTGGTTCTATTTTTACTGGCGGAGATTTTAGAATTTCTAAAAAGAATGTCGGCAGCAATCCAGTTTATTTAGCAATTCGCGGTAAATGGAATTTTACCGATGATCAATTACTGGAACTTATAAAAAACATTTTAAGTATTGAACGAAACTTCTGGAACGATCATAATTTTCCATACCACATTGTTACAGTAATACCTATCGATGGACGCGGGGATCAGGGCGGAACAGGAAGAACAAATGCATACGCATTATATTTATGCGGCGATCGAATAATTGATTACCGCTTAAAAAGAATTTTAGCACACGAATCATTTCATACATGGCTCGGAGATAAAATAAAATTTTCCGAACCGGAAACTCTTGTTTACTGGTTCAAAGAGGGTTTCTGCGATTATTATACCCGCCTTCTATTACTAAGAGCTAATCTTATAACTCTGGATGAATATGTATATGAGTATAATAAAATACTTTACGCATATCATACTTCTTCCGTTCGTAACGAAAAAAATGAAAGGATTGCAAGTGAATTCTGGACAAACAAAAACATCATGAAATTACCTTACATGAGGGGAGATATAATTGCTCATAATTTAAACGCAATAATTCATAAGAACAGCGGCGGGGTAAAATCGCTAGATGATTTTATGAGAGATGTTTTTCAGAGATCTATTTCAGAATCACTTCTTATTTCTAACGGGAGTTTAAGTGCACTAATAAGATTTTACGCCGGCGATAAGGCACTATCAGATATAATGAAATGTGTAAATTCAGGAGCTATACTCAAAAGCCGACCCGATGCACTCGGTCCGTGTTTTGACATGGAAATAGAATCTTATCGCAAACTATGGCTTATTGGAGAGTTATTCGAAATCCCAACCTATAAATTAAAACCCGACCTCAATACAAATAATAAAAAATGTCTTGAATGGTTTGGTGTTTATTGAGCCCCTCATTATCAAAATTTATTAAAGTGCATTTTGCTACATTCTCAATATTAAATTATTACTAATACACAAAATTTTTGTGTAATATTTTTTTATAATAAGATTGAAAAGAGAAAAGGTAAGCAGGTATATTTAAGAAGAACGGGGTGCTTTAATTACACCCCGATTAATTGTTTAGCGCAGTTTTCCGGTAAGATAATTAAGCAGCTGGTCCATTTTTACTCTCACCTGTTCCATTGAATCCCGCTCTCTAACAGTAACTGTTTCATCCTGGGTTGTCTGTGTATCGATAGTAATACAGAATGGTGTTCCGGCTTCATCCATTCTACGGTATCTTCTGCCAATTGCTCCTTTATCATCATAAAAAATTCTTAAGAACGGTCTTAAATCAGATTCAATTTTTCTGGCGATTTCCGGCATTCCATCTTTATTAACAAGCGGAAGAATTGCAGCTTTAATTGGTGCAAGCTTCGGATGAAATCTTAGTACGCTTCTTAGTTCACCATTTACTTCTTCTTCATAATATGAATCGATAAGAAACGCCATGAACGAACGGCTGGCTCCTGCTGAAGTTTCGATAATGAACGGGATGTATTTCTCTTTAGATTCATCATCAAAGTATAACTGCGACTTACCGGAGAATTGCTGGTGGCGGCTTA
>CAZEBL010000135.1:0-8500 GCA_964510325.1 uncultured Melioribacter sp.
TGCAAGATTTAAGAAACCATCTGTATTAGAAGCCAGGACTCCAACAGCAGGATGAACCTGATATTCAAGATCATGTTCTTGTGCTATCTCGCAAAGTGTTTTGTATGTATTGATTAATTGATCCCAGAATTTTTTCCATGAAAAATCCCCCGGTAGGAATGCAGACATAAGAGAATCTTCATCATAATGCCTAACTACAGGAATATCGCTTGGGAATTGATAAGGCGGGAGAGGACCATTATCAAGAATTCCTTTAGAACCAAGGTAGCTGGCTATTTCACATCCCTTTTCGAACAACTCAAGATTTTTATTCCTGATTTTTTCATCTAACGAAGATAATCCTGGCAATACCGAGCAGAAGTATGGCATACATAAATTAAGTTTTTCAAACTCCTGTTTAATTTCACTTCGTATTTCATATACATGATTTAGATGTGTTTCTCTTATACCTTCTAATTCCACAGAAGAGAAACCGAGCGAATGCATTTCTCTTAAATAATTAATAGTTCCTTCAGCAGGAGGAGGATATCCATATTTAGTAATCGGAAATAAGTAACAACAAACAATCTTAGAATCGATCATTTTCATTTTAACCTCAGAATAATTCGACCAATGCAACCGCTCCGATACCGGACATTACCAGAGAAAAAATAAATATTATTGCAAGAATAACATTTAATGATCTGGATGCTTTATATTCTTTCATAAGGGAAAACTTATTAATTAAAATCATCATTAGTATAATAACGATTGGTGTAACTACAAGTGTAAATGCCTGGGATGCAATCATAACAAGTACAGGCCTTCCTCCAAAAACCGGAACTACCAGTCCAAGCGATGCATAAAAAATTACAATCAATCTATTTCGCCATCTTTTAAAGTTCAGTTCTTCGTGATTATAATCCGATAGTAAAAGAGGAACAAGCATGTAGTGAGGATAAAGAGACGACAACCCTGCACATACAATTCCGGCAACAAATACAGAGATTGCAAATCTTCCGGCAAGCGGTTCGAGCAATCGGATCATATCAATTGCATTTTCAATATGAAGCCCTTTTGGAAATAATGTACCGGCAGCACTCGCCATAACTGAGATGCTAAGAATAAACATTAATGACGAAGAAATGAGTGCATCCCGTTTTTCATACTTTAATTCTTGAATAGACCATTTTTTCTGTTTTATTGTAACTGAACGAACGACATATACCACTCCACCCATTGTAGTTCCAATCATACCAGTAACAATTAATGCCGCATTAGATTCCGATGGTATATTTGGAATCAATCCGCTGATTACTGTGCCAGCATCCGGTATTACCATAAATGATGTAAGAATAAAACTTAAACCCATCATTGCGACAAATACTGTTAATATCTTTTCGATAAAACTGTACTGACCGTTTAGTAATGTATAAACCATGACAGTTCCAAAAAGAATAGCCAGAATGATTGTGCTAAATCCCTCGCCAGAAGAAGTAAGCGGACGCGACCATTCTCTAACAACATCCGTAACAATCGACATAACGCCAATACTAGAAACCATTTCGGTAAAAACAATTGTAACCAGGACAAAAATTGTAATCCCTTTTCCAAAATGTTCTTTATAACTTTCCAGTGCGGTTTTACCAGTAACGATTGTAAATCTTCCGAAAGCAACAATAAGAAAGTAAGTAAAGACGCACGAAAGTAGCACTGCCCAGGTAAGCATCATTCCATGCGAAGCACCGGCAGACGCCATTGTTGTTACACTCCCGGTTCCAATATTATAACCTACCAAAAAAAGTCCTGGGCCAATTGATGATAAGAAAACAAATAATTTTTTCTTCATGATTTTTCTACTTAGTTAGTTCAAATGAATCGAATAATTGTCCATTAACAGTATATGACTTATAATTGATTTTATTTTCATTAACCTCAATTACCTGAAACAATTGGACATTTTCACCTGTCTTTACCATTAAGTTATTGTATCTATTGCCAAGGGGATATGCTTTAGGACCACTTACCGATACAACATACACTGTTCCTTTCTCAGTATCAGCTACTTTATTTCCATTACGTATTTTTTTCGAACGTGAATAAGTATGATCATGACCTGTAAGCACCAGATCAACTGAATATTTATCAAATATTGGTTGTAAAAAATTTCTGGTTCTTTTATCGTCCCTTTCACTTGTTGAAGAATAAATTGGATGATGGAAAGAAAAAATAGTCCATTTATTAGGATTGTTTGATAATAGATTATCCAGCCATCTTGATTGTTCCTCAACTTTATCATTACTATTAATTATCACAAAGCGAACTCCCTGATAATCGATATAATAAGTCGTCTCCTTAAAATCTTCAGGACCGTTCTCGGGTAATGTAAAATGTGTAAGCCACCTATCAGAGATCACCTTGGACTTTTTTATTTTACCATCAACATCAATAAAAAGATGATCGTGATTACCGGATGCTGCAATTAATGGAGTAACTCTAAAAATAAATCCGGCAGCATAAAAGAATTCGCCCCAAAGATCATCATAAGGTTCTGAAACTAAATCTCCACCGAACAACCAAAAGTCAGCATCACCAGCATTCTTAAATGCAGAGCGGAATACTCTCGAGCAATATTCCCTAATATCATTTTGCGGATCTCCTAAATAGACAAATTTGAAAGGAGTGTTTTTTGAATTCGCTGTTTTAAACTGATTCCACTCACTCCAGATTGAATCACTTCCAACTCTATATACATAAATTGTATTTGGCAAAAGACCTTTTATAACCGCTGAATAATTGAATACTTTCTGAGATTTATCAGTTATAAAACTTTCTTTGGATGCATTAATTTCTTTAACCTTCTTATTGAAATTGATCCATTGAGTCGATTCAGCAATCTGAACTTTTGGATTACTTACTTCACTTAGCGAGCGCCATGTTACTGCTATACTTGTAGCCGGTTCGGGTGTTAGGTTAAGAACTATTCTTTGCGGAAATAAATTATCAGATATCTGTTGTGCAGAAAGATTTACTGATAAAAAACAAAATAGAATAAGAAAAAATTTTTTTGTCATGTTATTTTCCTGTCACTACTGATTCAATTGAATTTATAATTATAGTAATCACATAAAAATCTAAGACCGAATGATGTTCCTACATCTCTTTGAGTAAGCCAGATTTTACCCTGTCGACTTCTTGTGCGGGTATCGATAACAGAACCTCTTAAATTCGGATCCGGATGATCTGCCGAAAATCTATTATTTAAAATCCATTTTGCAGAGAGCTCAATACTATCCTTGAATTCATCATATCCATTTTTAACTAATCTTATCGCAAGAATACCACAGAAAGCCGTAGCAGAACCTGTTACAGAGTTTTCGTTATATCTACCATCAATGTAATTAACGTAAAAGAATGTTCCGTCTTTTCGCATTGCTTTTAGATAGGTTCTCAATGTTTTTGCAGCAGCTTCAAGATATCTTCGGTCTCCAGTTAAATCAAATCCTTCTATTAAGGATTCTGCATACCATAAATTAAATCTTGGATGGAATGTTCCTTCACTTTTATGATTAGGAGTGAAATCCATCCATAAACCGTTTTGATCCTGTTTTTGAACCAAACTTTCACACAGATCAACAAATACTTTTTTATATTCTTGATTCTTTGTAAACTCATACATGTCTTTGAATAATGAACCTTCATTATTAGGTCTGGATACATCATACAAAGTTTGATCTTTTTTATCAGGCCAGAAAGGACTATTTTCTTTCAATACTTCACCAGTTTTGGGATCAACGGCATCATAAAAAACTCCGTGTTCGGGCACATACATATTTTCGAGCATCCACTTACCAGCACTTGTTGCAACTTCAGCATACTTTTTATTGTCGGTTGTTTTGTAAAGATTAAATAAGCCGGGTGTACCATCTGATACAGTTGCAAAAACAATATTATCATTACCGTCACCATGAATTGCATTAAGCATTCCTTTTAATTTTGGATGATCGGTAATAAGAAGACTAACCCACCAGTTACCGGCACGTATTGCTTCATCAAGATATTTTTTGTTCTTAGTAATTTTATAAGACTCAACAAGAGCGTTGATAACTTGCCCCGTATGCCAAGGTGGTTCGTACTCGTACCATTTTCCTTCGGTTAGGTTGTAATCGCATTTAGATTTTCCGTGTTCATCAAGAAGTGTAAATGCTGCAAAGTTAGAAGTCTCTTCAATAGCTTTAAGAACCTTTTCTTTTTGCTGGGCTGTTGATAAAACAGGTATTGATAATAATATCACTGAAAAAAATATTTTTACTAATTTCATATTGATACCATAATGTTATTGAATTTTATTAAAATCGGGGAGTGGAAGCATAATTGTCCTTACCCGATTGTAAATTTCATTATTAAATGACCTAACCTTATCAAGAATCTCGTTCCTCTTTCTGTCAAGAGCATTACATATTAAAATAAAATCATCTTTTGAAGATACCGGAGGGACAGAGTTTTTTAATTGAAGACGAAGGGCTTTCATCCTTGTGTAATTCAAGTGATAGTAGAAAGGATTTTTATCGTGTATATAACGAATCTTCCGGATTATAGACCATAATGTATCTGCTTCGAACCAGAGTTTTCTTTCTCCAATTTTCTTTCTTAGTTCAAGCTCGGTTTCTTTGAATTGCATAAGGAGTTTTGCCGGTTCATAACCATAAAGACGTTCCATCGCCATCGAAATAGATTTTTGTGGATTATAATTTTTTGAATTCCACAAATAATCTGCAACAGTAATCATGGCCGCTTTAGAATCTTCAGCATTTGCATCGCCATTAACAAACATTCCATTACCGTTTGTCCGGTTGTAAAAATCTGTTGGGAAATCATTTTCATATGCGCTGAAAAGTGGTGATGATGTAAATGGATGATAACTATAAATTGTATTATCCCATAAATACGGCGTTCTGCCGGATAAATTATATGTCCAGTCATTCAGATCGTTAACTGTAATTTTTCTACTACGCACATTCGGTCCGCACCAGATAATAAAAATATCCTCCGGCATATTCTGCCCGATAAATTTAAGATCTCTTTTTAATGGTTCGTATGCATCTTTTTCCCAAGGAGTGTTTTTATATAACTCCAAATCCCCGTAATTCATATCTTCATATGTATAAAATGGAGGGACGTAATAAAGCTCCGGATTAAATGAATTATTTGAGAGCCATTTTTTAAGATCGTTCATTAAATTACAATGTGCATCTGCCATATGTTTGAATTGTTTCTTGTCGTTTTCTGAAGTAAGTATATATCCTTCCCCATACTTAAATGGAGGTGTGTCATCGGCAAGAATCATTATTTTATCTACACCATGTTTAAGTCCGATCATTAAAACATTTTTTAAGCTGTCAACATCCTTATTGTTGGATATTTCTATTTGCTTGCGGTCGTAAATGTTCTGCATCATCATTATTCTGGGTCCGCCGAATTTGTCTTTCCAGTTTTTAATTTTTCTCAGAATATCCATGTATTCATTATTGGCTCTTTGCCATGGAAAAGTTCTACTTGCAATAGCAAGTGTTTCCATCTTATTGATTAGCGCATAATTAAGAAGTTCTTCTACATCGGCACCTTTAAAATTAGCAGAGATTTCTCTGCGGCTGTAATCAGGCCAATCCTCTATATTATAAAGATTGATCTTGAAAATTCCGTTTTCATTTTTAATAAATTCTTTAAGTGTTACAGCACCGAATAACAATCCTAATTGTCCGGGTGATGAGATTAGAATTTCTTTTTTATCATTATTGCATTTAATTAAATAGTATTGATCATTAGGATGTTTATGTTCAAGTGGAATTTTCTCAAACCTTATTTTCCATTCTGTCGATTTACTGTCATCAATATTAACAGTTAGGCCTGAAAAATGTTTTTCGATAATGTATTTAAAGTAATCTGCTGCTTTTTTTCCCTCATTTACCGAAGCGACAATAGTCAATATGTTTTTATCAATATTAATTGATCTATTTAAATCAAGTACTGATTTTGGTTGTGGCTGAATTATGAAATCATTAACAGAATTATTTTTTTGCTGTTGCGCTGATATTAGCGATGTAGCAAGAAACAAAATTGTTAACAGGTTGATTGTTCTCATAATTGAAATCTCATTTAGTAATAATTGATTCAGGCAATGCTATCATTTCTGATTGAAGCGCATAACTAAGTCTAAGGAAAGATCTATTTTCAATTTCCTTAAGCAACTCTCTTCTTTTTTTATCCAGTTCAATACATTTTTGAGAAAAGAGTTCGAAGGATTCAGGCTCCGGAACAGAATATTTTAGCTGCATACGAAGCGCTTTAATTCTCCCATAATTCAAATGATAATGGAAAGGATTTTTCTCCGTAATAAATCTGGTATCTCTAATAGATTTCCAGAGTTGATCAGCTTCGAACCACAGCTCTCTTTGTTTAATTTCTTTAACCAGAGCCAGCTCGGTTTCTTTATATAGAAACATTAGATTTATTGAATTTTTACCATAAAGTTTTTGCATTGCTTCTATAAGAGAATTCTCCGGTTTATATCTATCGCCTTCCCACATATAAGCATTTGCAGTCATTGTTGCTGCACGACTGGTTTCACCTGTTCCATCACCATTAATAAAAATTCCATTCCCGCCGGTTTTCAATTCAAACTGCTCTGGGAAATCGTTACCGTAAGCATTAAACATTGTTCTAGCGGTAAACTCCAGATCTGCAAAAATAGAGTTATCGAACAGAAATGGTTTACGCCCGGAAAGATTTTTAGTCCAATCTGCAAGATCATCATCTGTAATTTTTCTGGAACAAACGAAGGGACCTGTCCACATTATCAAAACCTCATCGGGCATCTTCTCGCTTATAATTTTAAGGTCCTGTTTTAATGGACCATAAGCATCCGCTTCCCAGGGTGTGTTAAGAAATAACTTCATATCACCATAATGCATTTCTTCATAAGTATAAAATGCCGGGCAATAAAAATATTCGAGTGAATAATTTTTACTTTTTGTCCATCTTACAATTTCATTCATAAGGAAGGAATGGGCTTCTGCCATAGTAGAAAATTTTTTTCTATCATTTTCCGATGGAAGAATATATCCTTTGCCGTACTCAAACGGCGGTGTATCATCGGCTAAGATCATTATCTTTGAGACGCCCGACTTATACGCCTCTTCAATTACTTCCTTTAACTTCAGGATATGATTGTTATTAGAAATTTCTATTGATTCGCCTTTATAGAGATTTAGCATAAGAAGTGAATTTACTCCACCAAAATCGTTTGACCAGTTAGAATATTCATTAAGATTCTTTTTCAAATCTGCATCAATCGTATTCCAGGAATAATCTTTATTGTGAAGTGAAATTGTTTCTATCTTGTAACGCACCATCCAGTCAAGATCATTACTTATATGATTTGGGAAAGGATTGCTATTAAAAAATCTTCTTAAAAATTTTGGATAATCTAAAATTTCTGCTTCTCTTAATACTACTTTTCTGTTATTTCTAATTACAAGTTGAGATAATGAAGTTGAGCCATAAATAAGTCCCTGTTTAGAATTTCCTTTAACAGTAATAGAATTTTTTACAGTCTTGTTCCACTGAATAGAATAAGCTTGATTGCCATACTCACTTAATGAAGAGCTTTCTAAAGAGAAATAAATAATTAGTTGGTAGTTATTCTTAGTAATTAATTGTTTTTTCTGAATTGGCAACTGCCCGTAATTAAATTTTGCGAGCTGCCTATTAAATGTTTTTGCGGCATTAATTTCCTCCACCGATGAGGCGATTAATATGGCTAATGGATTACCATCATCATCAAAGAGATTAAAATAATTATCAGTGTAATTGGCAAATACAGGTACAGGATATATATCCGCAGTTTTGCATTCAATCCAGAGGAAATTTACAGCGTCAGACTGTAATCTTTCATCAAGAGGAGCAGGGCGTGCCGGATCGTTTTGAGAAATAATATTTGTATAAAAAATTAAAATGATTGTTATAATATTTAGAAAAAATTTTTTCATGGCTTCTATTTTATTTTTATCCTGTAGTGAACTTCTTTTAAGAAATTTTCATTATCAGGTTTTACTTTTATAATAAAAGGATAACCTTTTAGTGAAGGAAGTGGTTGATTGTACCTATTATTATCAGTTCCGATTTCAAATTCACAATCCTTTGTAATAAGTTCGAAAATAAATTCCTGGGTTCCGCCAAGAATTTCAACTTTATTATCAGAGATTTTATTAAATGATGTATTAGGATTTTGAACAAACGGTTCAACAATTCTAACCTCGGATGTTGATCCATGAAACCTTAGCTTGATTTTTTTCTCAATAAACTGATCGGCTATTATATGTGTTAAATTATATGCAACTCCGCCTTCCCACCTGTTACGGTCTTTCAATTCACCGCTTGCAGTAACAATAAATTCGTTGTTGTTTTCACTTATATAAATCCTTGAATCGAACTCATAAAGGTTTGTGTAATAAGCATTACT
>CAZEBL010000136.1:0-8481 GCA_964510325.1 uncultured Melioribacter sp.
GAACATTTCGAAAGATCGTTCGAATTACTTTCCAAAATTATTCTTGAACCGCGCTTTGATGATCCTGACTTTGCACGGGAAAAGAAAAGAATGCTTGATA
Source organism: uncultured Melioribacter sp. (assembly GCA_964510325.1). Lineage (GTDB taxonomy): Bacteria > Bacteroidota > Ignavibacteria > Ignavibacteriales > Melioribacteraceae > DSXH01. The sequence goes on from CAZEBL010000136.1 coordinate 101, forward strand.
AAATACTTCAGCTTAAGGACGAACCTTCTTACATAGCAACAACAGCATTCGAAAAAAGATTATTCATTAACTCACCGTATGCTTTTCCTAAGATTGGTTATGAAGAGACTGCAACGGATATCAGCAAAAACGATGTAACAGAATTTTATAAAAGTAATTTTTGCCGGTCAAAATTTTCTGCAATTATTGTCGGTAATATAGCCGAAGGTGAAGCAGTTGAGCTTTTCAATAAACATCTTGGAAATTTGCAATCACAAAAATCTGATACGATCGTTAATGTATCGTCTGATGTTACAAAAAATATTTACTACATCGATAAGAAGGATTCGGCACAAAGTGAAATTAGAATCGGTAATCTCACAAAACCAAGAAATGCAGAAGATTATTATGCGGCACGGATAATGAACACAATACTTGGCGGACAATTTTCAAGCAGAATCAATCTTAATCTAAGAGAAAAACGGGGATTAACTTATGGAGCGGGTTCATCTCTCAATTACACAAAAAACGCCGGTTACTTCGAAGTTTCAACCGCTGTAAATATTAAAAATACTGCCGAAGCTATTCAGGAGATTATGAATGAAATGAATTTAATCAGGCAAAACATTAGCGTGGATGAAATTGATTTTGCAAAATCATATTTAATAAAACAGTTCCCCTCTAAGTTCGAAACTTATACACAAATCGCAAATAATATTTCACCTCTTGTAATTCATAACATTCCAATCGATTATTATAATAGTTATGAAAGTGAAATAGAAAATGTAACACCGGAAGAGATTCAAAGAGCAGCATTAGAATATGTAAAACCTGATGAAGCAATAATATTGGTGGTTGGAGATAAGAAAGAAATATTGCAGCAAATAAAAAATTTAGGTATCGGTGAACTCGTTGAGCTGAATTTTTACGGTAATCTGATTTAGATAAAAACATTTTTTAAAAATTCCAGAAGCAGTAATTAACTTTTTCCAAAACTGCAAGAGCCAATATTTCAAGATTAATTGTCTCACTTATTAATTTTGCCACCAAAACACTAAGACCCAAAACATCACGAAAGTCTTTAGTGTTACTTTGTGCTTTAGTGACTTTGTGGCAATTGATTAGGGGAAAGTTGTTCCTTGTAAAATACTCTTACACTTTTCTGGTTAAGTATTGATACCGCTAAAACACAAAGGCAAAAAACATCACGAATAGTTTTTATTTCTTGGTATGTATAATTTCTGCTTGAGAAATAGGTAGGATACGGTGACCTTTCTTTTTAAACAATTCCAATTCAGGTCTTATGATAAAGAAATTTTCGTAGCTGATCAAAAAAGTTTTCTGGTTACCGCTTGAACCATCCATACAATGAAATTTGAATTTAGAAATTAATTCGCTCTCATTATTAGCAGAAAGAAAAATAAATTGAGATAACGGGATAAGTTCTTTATTTCTTTTTTTGAATTCATCGCGGACAAAATTATAAATCACAGAATTAAACAGCCGGCTCGTCTCATCAACTGTAAGCAGTTTAGCTTCCTTAAAATCTTTTAGTATGTTGCTAATAGAATTTCTTATTAAAGTTTTCTGATCTCTACTTTCCAGTTTATATTTTTTTTCTGTCATTTCATCATTCAATAGAACAATATATTCCTTTGAATATTTCTTAATTGAATCAACTTGTAACGAAGCGGATTCCGACGGGACAACTGTCAGGCAAAGCGAGTAAGGTAAAGATAGAAATTTAGAAAAATCCGATTGCTTCAAATTAGCCGCATCACTAATTATAAATGTTAAGTTATTTCGTTCCCTTATAGTCTGCGGATCAGAGATTAATGTAGCTTTCAACTTCAGCAATTCATTGGTGTAGATTCTTATTTCTGTAGTACCAAAAATCTTTTTCTCTTCTGATACAAATCCTGTTATATCGTTTTCGATCACTTTATTTATATCTCTTATAATAAGAGGAATTGGCAGATCTGCCGGAAGATATACGGTGAATTGTTTTTTGATTGAATCTTCATCTTTCACTTTTACCGGTTTTGTACTTATCCATCTCGATTCAATTCCGTATTGATCAAGCACATCAACAAAAATTGAATCAATCTGGTGGGTGGTTAATTCGCGTATATTTGAGTTGCTATTTTTACCATGTTTATCCGGTTTTGCAATCAATTCAATTATAATATTAACAATCAATAAAAGTATTGTAAGCCCGAATAGGTATTTTGCAAATGTTTTTTTGAATGACATAGATTTCCTTGCGATACTCTGTGCCAGATTAATTTATATATCAACGCCTACTAATTAACCATGCGACAAAGTAGAACAGAAATGAAAATTATATTGTGTTAATCATTTATTTCTTTTTGAATTCGGGTTTTCGTTTTTCTAAAAATGCCGATGTACCTTCCTTAAAATCTTCTGTTGAACAGCATTTACCAAATAGTTCTGCTTCAAATTTCAATCCGTCGGTTTTAGAAAGATTGTTGGTGCTAACGATTGCTTTTAATGATAACTCAATAGCAATTTGTCCTTTTGTAGAAATCTTTTCTGCCAGTTCAACAGCTTTTGTAATTAATTCTTCCGGCTTATAAACTTTATTAACAAGACCTATTCGTTGTGCTTCATTAGCGTCAATTATATCACCAATTAAAATCAATTCAGCAGCACGACCAGTATTAATCAATCTTGCTAATCTTTGAGTACCGCCGTAACCCGGAATAATTCCCAGATTAACTTCAGGCTGACCAAATTTTGCTTTTTCAGATGCAAGCCGGATGTGACATGCCATTGCAAGTTCGCATCCACCTCCTAATGCAAATCCGTTTACTGCTGCGATAACTGGTTTATTCAAATTTTCTATTTTATTAAAAACACTTTGACCAAAATCTGTAAATATTTTTCCGGTCTTTTCATTAAGTTTATTAAGTTCAGATATATCAGCCCCGGCAACAAATGCTTTCTCCCCTGCTCCGGTCAAAATAACTACATTTATTTCGTTGTTATTGTTTATCGAATCGAAACAGGAATTTAATTCGTTAAGTGTTTCATTGTTGAGTGCGTTTAATTTATCAGGGCGGTTAATAGTAAGAAATGCAATTTTGTTTTTTACTTCGAACAGAATATTTCTATAATCCATAGTCACCTCCTAAAAAGTTACAAATATTGGAATAGTTGCGCGCAGATTAAATGAAATGTATTCATTATTATTCAGGAAATTATAATAAGTAATCACATCAAGTAAAAACATCGAAAATCCTGCTCCTATATGGAATCCAAATTTACCTGTCTCCTCTACATAGTTTTGTCTGCCGCGGTCTAACTTAAACTGGTGTGATCTTTCAAAATATGCGAATGATAATCCGGCATCTACAATAGGCATAAGCAGCATTACACTCTCAATTAACGGGGGGAAATAATATCTTACACCGGGCGCAATTACTAAAACATTACTCGAAAATGATGAATAATCAGTTCGCTTATAAAAATCCTGTCGTCCCGGGTAATGCTGGTAACCAACATTAGTGTAGAGAAAAAATGGGAGAATTTCGTTATCGGCATATGAGAATGTTACATCAAATCCAACTCCGATGTTGCTATTTTCAGAAAAACTACCAATAGGAAACCTTGGACCGACTCCAATACCCATAAACAACCCTTTTGCAGCACCAAACTTAAATTCCTGTGCCAGTAAAAGTGAAGGTAATAATAAAACAAGAAATAATTTTTTCATGACACCACAAAGTTAAAATATCTTTGTCCCAATTCCATATTTAAAAACCAGGTCGCCACCGTAAGATCCTGTTATGATAATTAAGAGTGAACCGATTAATCCTAATACAATGAACAAATATTGATTCTTACCAACAAATTTTTTCTTAACTACGAAATAAATTCTTAAGAACATAACTCCTATAAAATACCACAAAGTAATTGTTGCAAATAGTTCGTGCTGGCTAATTATGTCTTTATATAATGCTGTATCTGTTTGTCGTTCTTTTAAGATTTCGTACGCCTGATTACCTGTAAGTACAGCAAGGACCGAAAAAATAATTGCAAGGATAAGAATAATTAATGCCGACTTAAGTAGAAATTCTTTCTTTAAAATTATCCCGCTTGATTCAAAAAGGGAATAGAGAATAAAAAATGCGATCGGGAAATGAATTATCTTTGGATGAAGTTCAGCTAAAAATTCCATGCTATAACCTGACTAATTGTAATTGTTGATGACCTAACTACATAAAAAGTTTCAAGAAGATACAGAAAGATTTTCACGCAAAGTCCGCAAAGTTTTTCTCTGTGACCTTTGCGTTTTTACTTTGCGCACTCTGCGAGATATTCTTTAAATACAAAAAACGAATTAAATATAAATCAAATTTTTTAGTAAAAATTGTAATCATATAATTTACCCGCAAAGAACACTTCCGCCGTTCACATTTAATATTTCTCCGTTAATGTGACGTGCAAGATCGGAAGCAAGAAACAATGTTGGTCCGGCTATATCTTCTGCAGTTGCAATTCTTCCAACCGGAATTCCTTTTCTAATACTCTCTTTATATTCTTGATCGGCAAAAACTTCATCGTTCATTTCAGTATCAACCCAGCCGGGTGCAACTGAATTGACTGTTATATTATGTGGCGCAAGTTCTACGGCAAGAGATTTAGTAAATGAAATCATTCCACCTTTAGATGCAGCATAATGAGAATGAAATGCCTCTCCTCTTTGTCCTGCTGTTGAAGTAATAAGAATCATTCTGCCGTAATTATTCTGCTTCATATACTTTGCACATGCTTTACAGAATAAAAATGTTGAAGTAAGATTTATTCTTATCAATTCGTTCCAGTGATCCAGAGTCATCTTTTCTAAAGTTCCGTCGTTCCAAATTCCGGCATTATGAACAAGTATATCAACCTTACCAAAATCTTGAACGGTTTTATCCACCATATCAAAAATTTCTTTTTCTGATTCCATATCAACTTTATATGCTTTCACTCTACCAGGAAATTCCTTCTCTAAATTTTCGGATTTTTCCTTAGCATTCTTATAAGAAAAAGCAACTTTAGAATTTGCATTTGCAAAGAGACGGACGCATGCTTCGCCTATTCCGCGTGAACCGCCGGTTACAATTGTAACTTTATCAGTCAGATCTATCATTTTAATACCTCACTTTAAATAAGAATAACCCTTTTGCCGGTACCGATTCATCAGCTTTGCACCGGTCTTTTTTATTTAGAACATCTAATAAATAATTTTCACTATAATTTATTTCTGCTGCTTTTAGTATTGTGCCTATAATTGTTCTAACCATTCCATGCAAAAAACGATCTGCGCTAATGTAAAATAGAAAAACATCATTCCCAATCCGCCAATAAATTTCTTCAATTGTACAAAATTTATTTTCTTGTTCTTCATTCTTCCGGCTGAAGGAAGTAAAATCGTGTTTACCAATCAATACTTTACTGAGTCTATTAAGATTTTCAAAACTAATATTTTTTATTTGTGGAAACATATAAGAATATTTTTGATAGAATGGATTTTTATTACTGGTGAATAAATAAATATAACTTCTTTTCTTTGCATCAAATCTTGCATGAAATGATTCATCAACTTTAATAATTTGTTTGATAGAAATATCATTAGGTAAAATAGAATTTAATGAATAATGAAATTTGTATAGATCTAATTCCTGTGCGCATCTAAAATTAGCCACCTGTCCTAATGCATGAACACCCGCATCTGTCCTGCCCGAACCAATGAGATTAACTTCCTCTTTTAAGATTACCTTTATTGCATCAGCAATAGTTTGTTGCACTGTTATTGCATTGTCTTGAATTTGCCAGCCGGAGTAATTGGTTCCATCGTATTGAATTGTGAACTTATAATTATTCATAAATAATTTTTAGCATGATTAAAGTGAACAGATCAAAAGTAGTAAAAAAAATGCACTCTGTTCAATTACTATTGTTTTTATTTATTTGTTGTTATAAATTGGAACAACAAAAGTTAGCGTTACCTTTCTAACTAGGGGAAATATTATTTAACAACAAACTTGGGGAGAAATGAGAAAAGGAATAAAATATTTTTTCACTTCTTATTTAATTAATCAATTACTAACAAATCAATGAGGTAACATGAAAAGACTAATACTGCCTCTTTTACTCATACTGATTTTGCCTACATTAATAATGGGTCAAACATTTCGGGTAATGGGTAAAGTAACCGATGCTCGGGGAGAGCAATTAATCGGAGCCAACGTTTTTATAAAAGCGTTAAACGCTGGTGCCGCTACTGATGTAGAGGGGAAATATTTATTCGAAGTTCCCAGAAACCAGGCAACGGGTCAAACAGTTGCACTTACTGTTTCATTTGTCGGTTACAAATCGAAGAGTGTAAACATTACACTTACTGGCAATTCTATTTCTCAAGATTTTGTTCTTGAAGAAGACATATTCCAGAGCGAAACTGTTGTAGTCACAGGTATCGCTTCAAAGACCTCCAAATCAGTTGCAGAAGTTGCAGTAGCAAGAGTTGCAGCAGCAGATTTGCAGCAAGTAAATGCTTATGGTGGATTATCTCAAATGATTGGCGGTAAAGTTGCGGGAGTACAATTGACTACTGCTTCCGGTAACGTTGGATCCGGATGGCGCTTCTGGGTTAGAGGCGGCGGTGGATTAAACGGCGACGGTCAACCAACAATTTATGTTGATGGTGTCCGTATGGATAACGCCGAAGTAGTTGGTTATGCTGCTGGTGGTCAAGGTACAAGCTTACTAACAAACCTTAATGCAAACGACATTGATAAAATCGAATTCCTGAAAGGTCCAGCTGCTGCATCAATGTACGGTGTTAACGGTTCTAACGGTGTTGTGCTTATTACTACAAAAGCTGGAAAACTTTCAGCAGGATTATCACAAGCAATGAGCATCGATTATAGATTTAATTATGGTTATAATGAAAAAATCTATACCTACAGCAAAGATCAATTCTTATCTGCAGATGATGCTAATAGACAATTTAGAGTTGGTCCAATCCGCGAACATTTCTTAAGTGCTGCCGGCGGAAACCCAACTTTAAGATATTATACTTCTTTTGAATCGAGAGATGAAACCGGTATTATGCCGATGAGTTCTCAAACAAGAAATTCTGTTCGCTTAAATTTAACAGCATTTCCTTCTGAAGGACTCTCTATAAAAGTTAACTCCAATTATGTTAACAATAAGATTGATAGACCAAGCAACGATAATATTATTTATGGTTTCCTTGGCAACACAATCTTTAGAGCCGTTTCGTTCGGTTGGGTAAAAGAACAGGATCTTTTAACTATACAGGATGGTGCTACAATTAACCAGTTTATTGGTTCTGCGAGTATTACTTATAGACCGATAAAAGATTTAGAAATTTATGGTGGTATTGGTGTAGATAATTCTGATTATTATCAGCAAAGATACTTCCCGCCAGGAAGAAACTTTGGTGGTCTTATTCAGCGGGGTCAAAAAAGTATATACGACAGAAAGAACAAACAGTTTACCTACGACTTTAATGCATCTTACAATTATAGCTTATTTGATATGATTGATGTCCGTTCTACCGTTGGTAGCCAGGTATTTAACAGAACAGTTAGAACTACCAATGTTCAGGGCGAACAATTCAACTCAGATCTTATTACCAACTTAGGTGCAGCTGGAACTATAACCGGTTATGGTGAAGGGTTCCTTAATGAAAAGCAAGCTGGTATTTATACTGAGCATTCTCTTAGCTACTTAAACCAGTATTTCTTAACTCTCGGTATTAGAAAAGATTATGCAAGTGCTATCGGTGAAGAAGCACCTTCAATCACCTATCCAAAAGCAAGCTTTGCAATTAGATTAGACAAATACGATTTCTTACCAGAATTCGTTAATCTATTTAAACTCCGTGTAGCTTATGGCGAAAGCGGATTCTTACCGGGCAGCCAGGATGCTATTCCATTGTTATGGAGAGCTGAAACTGGTGGTTATGGCGCTGGTGCAGTTTTATCTGCAATTGGTAATGCAGCAATTCAACCAGAAAGAATTAAAGAAGTTGAATTAGGATTTGATACAGAATTATTTAATAATGTATCACTCGAATTCACTTATTATATGCAGAATGCATCTAATTCAATTGTTGGATTAGTAAATGCTCCATCAACTGGTAAGACAATTACAAATCAACCTTACAATGTTGGTAAACTTGAAAACTCCGGTTTCGAGACATTATTACAGTACACTCCATTCAATAGTATTGATTACAGTTTGAACTTAAGCTTGATCTGGAACTATCAAACCAACAAAGTTACTGATATGGGTATTGCCCCACCTCAGTATTTTGGATACAATAGTGTTCAAACTATTCAGAATGGATTCCCGAAAGCACAGTA
>CAZEBL010000137.1:0-2889 GCA_964510325.1 uncultured Melioribacter sp.
CAAAATGTTTTATGAAACTAAAATCCGTTTACACAAAATATTTTACAGACTCAAATCCCGTTGAATAACGGGATTTTTTTATCAATTCTGTATTTAACTTTTTTATTCGGTAATAAATATTTCATTAACTCTAAATCCTCAATCAATCTATCTTCCTCTCCCCAATCGCTCCAATTAACACCCTTAACATTCAGAACTACTAATTGATTTGTAATCTTTGCTAAAACACTCTTTGAGAAATTAAAACTTGGCAAATATTTAAAGAATCTTTTTATCATTACTTCTTCATATTCACTTCCGATGTGAACTCCAATCGAATCAAATGATTTTATTAATGCGGGTACACATTCTTTCATACAATCAATTATTGTTTTACTTTTTCCAATAAGAACAAATGTATTAATCAGACATTTTTTATCTATAAGAATTTTTGTAGTAATTACACCGGGTTTCTCCCAGAATTTTTTAACATCAGAAAAATCATTTGAATAACTCTCCCCTTTTTCAATCCATCCATAACCGGTCTCAAACCTTGTAGCATCAACACCAAGTAAAACAATTTTTGCTGGATTGTTATCAACAAAATGAACTGCCTGTTCAACATACCCCATAAACTTTTCTTCTTCCAAAATGAAGTGATCCGATGGAAACATAACAATTGTTGAGTGTGGATCATTATGATGAATTTTCGATAACGGTAATAAAAGTCCGGCTGAAGTTTCTCTCATACATGGTTGTTCAACTATTTTTATTACCGGATATTCTCCAAACTCTTCATTGATATATTCTGAATGTGAAGTATTGGCGATCATCATTATCCTTTCGTGAGGAATTAAAAAAGCTAAACGATCGACCGTATGTTGAACCATTGAGCGCGACCCAATAAATGTACAATATTGTTTTGGTCTGGGATAACCATAAATCTGTGTTACATAATTTCTTAATCTTGTACCTTCACCTCCGGCAAGAACTATTCCCCATAAATTTTCTTTATCAAGATTCATTTAATCCCCAATTTTTTTTGGGCATCGTTCAGATAGTTTGAGATTGGTAATAACAATATTGAAGTGTAGTAAATGCAAAGGGATGAATAAATAACTCTGAGGTTACAAGTAGGCGGCTGTTTTATTTTAATTGAAGGTGAATTCATATTTCACACTTTTAGCGCTATCTTATTATCGGGGAAATTAATTAAGAGTTTAGTAGCGAAATGTTTTTGAATAGTTTTTGGGAATGATTTAAAATAAAAAACCCCTTTAAAAGGGGTTTTCTAATAAATATTTGGATTTCTATTTTAATTTTCGTGAACAAATTTAAGTCGATTCATAGCTCTCCTTAATGATGCTTCAGCCCTAATCTCATCAATTTTTTCTTTATTTCTATTGGCAATTCTATCCTTTGCTCTTTGTAAAGATCTTTCCGCTCTTTCAATATCGATTTCATCTTTAGATTCAAAGCTATCTGCTAATACTAAAATCTTATTAGAAAGAACTTCCACAGTCCCGCCGCTTGTAGCATATTCTGTTTCTTTATCATCGAGCCCAACAATTTTTATCTTACCGATTTCAAAAGTACTTAATAAGGGAGCGTGATTAAATAAAACCTGGAAATTACCAAGCGTACCCGGTAATGAAATTGATTTTACTTTTCCGCTATAAGCTGATCTGGACGGGGTAATTATTTCAACATTCAGTTCTTTCATGCTAAGGTCTTTGCTTTTTCAACAGCTTCTTCAATTGTTCCAACATACATAAATGCTTGTTCCGGTAAATTATCATGTTTACCTTCCAGAATTTCCTTAAAGCTTCTTATCGTGTCTTCCAGCTTAACATATTTACCGGGGAATCCTGTAAACTGTTCTGCTACGTGGAATGGCTGACTTAAGAATCTTTGAATTCTTCTTGCACGCCGAACAATTATTTTATCATCATCAGAAAGTTCATCCATACCAAGGATATTAATGATATCCTGTAAATCTTTATATGCTTGTAAAATTTCTTTAACCTGTTTTGCAACTGTATAGTGTTCATTGCCTACAATATCAGGTTGAAGAATTCTCGAAGTTGAATCGAGTGGATCTACAGCTGGATAAATTCCAAGTTCCGAAATTTGACGGCTTAATACTGTTGTAGCATCGAGATGCGAAAATGCAGTTGCCGGAGCCGGATCGGTTAAGTCGTCTGCCGGAACATAAATTGCCTGAACTGATGTAATCGATCCTTTAGCAGTTGAGGTAATACGTTCTTGCAACTCACCCATTTCAGTAGCGAGGTTCGGCTGATAACCCACGGCAGAAGGCATACGTCCAAGAAGTGCTGAAACTTCTGAACCTGCTTGTGTAAAACGGAAAATGTTATCGATGAAAAGCAACACATCTCTACCTTCTTCATCACGGAAATACTCAGCAATAGTTAATCCTGTTAATCCCACTCTTAAACGGGCTCCCGGTGGTTCATTCATCTGTCCGAATACCAATGCTGTTTTTGGTAACACACCGCTCTCTTTCATTTCCAGCCAGAGATCGTTACCTTCTCTTGTTCTTTCACCAACACCTGCAAATACAGAATAACCCCCATGTTGTTTTGCAATGTTATGTATTAGTTCCTGAATAATAACCGTTTTACCAACGCCGGCACCGCCGAATAATCCTGTCTTTCCACCTTTTGTATATGGTTCAAGAAGGTCAATAACTTTTATTCCGGTTTCGAACATTTCCTGTTTTGTCGTAAGGTTTTCAAACTTAGGGGAATGGCGATGGATTGCATAACGTTTATTTGTCTTAATATCGGTTCCAAGACCATCAATTCCTTCACCAATAACATTAATTAAACGACCGAGTGTTTCGGGTCCTACAGGAACAGAAATCGGTTCACCTGTATCAAATGCCTT
>CAZEBL010000137.1:2899-8369 GCA_964510325.1 uncultured Melioribacter sp.
CCATAGCAACCGTTCTAACACGATTTTCACCGAGATGCTGCTGAACTTCAACAATTAATTCCTGTTCTTTGCCTTCAATATCTTTTCTTGGAATTTTAATCGAATTGTAGATACTTGGTAATTTCCCGCCTTCAAAATCTATATCGACTACGGGTCCAATAACTTGGATTATTGTTCCTTCGTTTAGTGCCATTTTTCTCCCTAATTTTACAATTTTTGGGTCTAAAATTAGAAAGAAATGAGCTTATTTCCAAAGTCCCTTTTAGAAGATTTAGTAATGAAAAATATCCTTGAATTCTAGAAGAAAACGGAATTTTTATTGAGAAATTAAGTTCTTGAAGATTACCCTGAAAGTGGAACCGATCCCTTTTTCACTTTCTACTTCAATTAGAGCATCATTTATAGAACAATAATTTTTTACAAGTGCCAATCCAAGACCATTTCCTTCGTAAGAACGTGTATACCCATGTTCTTCCTGCACAAATGGTTGAAATACTTTTTCCAAAAACTCTTTACTCATACCAATACCCGTATCTTTTACCTCAACTATCTTATCTTCATTTTCATTTTCATAAAGCACTACTTCAATCTTACCTATATCAGTATATTTAATTGCATTATCAATTAGGTTAGCGAATATCTGTATAACACTGTATTCATCCCCTATTATTTGTGGATTGGATGAAATACAATTATAATTCAATTCGATTTTTTTACTCTGTGCAAGATGAAGATATTCAATGTATAGGGATTGTAAAATTTCGGAATCCAAATTAATTTTTTTCTTTATGGGTTGATAAGCACCGGTTTGAAGCTCGGACATATTAAGAATTAAATCAACCGTTCTAATTATTCTATGAGAGGCGCGGGAAATACTTGAGAATAATTCTAAAAACTCAGGTTCAATCTTATCTTCAACTTCATCTTTAATCAACTGGAAATTACTGGTCAAAATATTTATTGGTGTTCTAATTTCATGAGAAATTTGAGCGAGGAACTCGGTTTTTAATTTTTCAGAAGCAACAGCTCTTTCTTTTGCATCAATAATTTCCTGAAATAATTTTTTCTTTTCGGTTATATCTTCTTTTATGGCTACAAAATGTGTTGTAGTTCCTTCGTCATTAATTACGGGAGATATTATCTGTTGTTCCCAATATAAGTGCCCATGTTTATTTCTATTAAGAATTTCTCCCACCCATTCCTTACCGGAGAGTATTGTATTCCATAACTCCTTATAAAAAACGGTATCATGATTGTTGGAACTCAAAATCCTTATATTCTGTCCCAGAACTTCATCCTTAGAATAACCGGCAATTCGTTCGAAACCTGGATTAACATAAACAATATTTCCAGAAGTATCTGTAACCACTATACTTAAAGGTGTTTGATAAATTGCCCGTGCAAGAACTGATAGTTCTTCTTCAGTCCTTTTTCTTTGAACATAAATCGATAATTGATTTGCAATCACTTCAAATGTTCGTAAAGAGGATTCATCGTAAGCATGTGGATCGTCATAACTTTGAACAACAACAGCACCGATAATTTTATTGCCGATTTTTAACGGCGAACCGAGCCAAACTTCCGGCAATGTACCAATCAGTTCAATAGCACCAGTGTTGTGTAATTCAAGAATCTCTTTTTTAGATAGTAATAGAGTTTTCTGAGATTTTATTAAGTATCCAGTCAAAGATTTTGCAGCTGACCAGGTACCGATTTCATCTTTCTCATCCTTATCCAGGTCGCTTGCAAGTGTATCTGTTTTTTCATCGTAGAATGCTACAAAAAAGTTCTTTGTATTCATTAATTGAGATAATTCTTTACGAACAATATCAAATAATTCAAATGTCTTAATTGAACTTGTGATTGCATTAGCAATATTATATTGTATTCTCTGAATTAATTGAGATCGTCTTCTCTCTGTTATATCCTGAACAGCACCCTGGATTGCAATCAATTTATTGTTTTGAGAATCCCAGACAGGTTTAGCATAAATACGTACCCATACTATGTTTCCATTCTTGTGGATCGTTCTTGCTTCGGTAATTACGTTTTGATTATTAAGTAATTTCAGATATGCTTTTTTATCTTCTTCAACATCATCGGGATGAAGTAAAGCTTGCCAACCGCCAATTTTTCTATATTCATCTAAAGTATAACCGGTTAGTTTTTCAAATGCACCGGCTACCCAATTATATGTAACAGTTCCATCCGGATTTATATTAGTAGAAAAGAGGTAATCTGAAGTTAAATTAGATATTGTTCTGAATAGTTCTTCATCCTGTTTTAATTTTATTTCGGACAACTTTTTATCGTTGATATCAAAAGCAGAACCAATGGCAGCCGGTTTACCTTTCCAGTTAATTCTACCGGCGGCAAAATCGATCCAGATATCTCTTCCATCTTTAGTTACGATTTTAAACTCATATCTATTTGGAACATTTGCACCTTTCTGTCTTGATAATCCACGTTCCTTTATTAATTCTCTATAATCCGGATGAACAAATTCCCAGAAATCGAATTTCATCAACTCATCATTTGAATAGCCGGTTAATAATTCAGCAGCTTTATTTGCAAAAACAAATTTGGAACCCTGATAAATAAAAATAGCAGTTGAAGTAGATTCTGCCAGATTTCTGAAAAGTTCTTCACTTTCTTTTAATGCTTCTTCGGATTTTTTCCTGATTGTAATATCAGTAATAAATCCTTCCAGGAATTGGAGTTCACCATTTGAAGAATAAATTCCTCTACCTCTTTCCCATACCCATTTAATCGAACCATCCCTTGCAGTAATTTGATATTCATATTCAAATACACTTTTTTCTGCCAATATCCGCTGCCATTCTTTCCAGAGAATTTCCTGGTACTCTTTATTAATAATATCATTGAATGCAATCAAATTATTATTAATAAATTCCTCTGGTTTATATCCGGTAACATCTACACAGCCATTGCTGATAAATTCCATTGTCCAGTCTTTATCATTTTTACACCGGTAAACAAATCCCGGCAGATTACTTAGGAGTGTAGAATAGATTCTTTCACGTTCCTTTATTTCTTCTTCAGCTTTAATTACATCAGTTATATCTCTTCCTTCCGGAATAAGTAATATTGTTTTTCCATTTTCATCTTTAACCGGACTTATAGAAAAATCGATATATCGTAATTTACCCGCCGAGTCTATATGAGTTGTATTGAATCTTACAAATTGACCTTCTGCAGCTCTAATAATTGCATCTGTTATTTTGGTTTGTTCAATTAAGGAATGATTAAACCAAGGTGATTTTTCGAATTGAGTATTATAAATATCAGGCATCGACTTACCGATCATTTTTAATGCTGTTTCATTTGATTCTATTACCCGTCCATCTGGAGTAAGTAATCCAACCAAGCCAAATGATCTATTAAAAATAACTTTAAATTTTTCTTCGCTTTCTTTAAGAGCTTTAATAACATTTTTATAATCAGTTATATCCTCAATTACGCCAAAGACTTTATTATTTTCTTTATCATATTCTGCAACAGAACGGAGATAAAGAATCTTTCCATCCGGTCGTTTAATTTTAAACTCGACATCGTAAGGCTTATTATATTTAATTAGATTTGTTAGTGCACTATTTAATTTTTCCCGGTATTCCGGTAATGGTATTTTTTGTACGACAGATAATTCCCATACATTTGAGTCAAGTCCGTATAATTTTTTAGCCCCTTCGGAACCATAAATTAAACCTGTATTAAGATCAATTTCCCAGTTACCGGCGCCGGCAATATTTTCTGCCCTTCTTAATTTCACTTCATTTTCAAATAAAAGTTTTTGCTTCTCTTTCTCTCTGGATTGATCTCTAAAAATAAGAACCACTCCAAGAATCTTATTGTTGTCATCAATAATTGGAGCGCCGCTATCAGCAATTGATATTTCTCTTCCATCTTTTGAAATTAATCTGGAATTATTTGCAAGCTCCAGAATTTTTCCTGAATTGATTATTTCCTCACAGGGACTAACCTGACGAATTTTAGTTTCTTCATTTATAATTACGTAAACTTCATCAAGGTACTTTCCACATGCATCCTTTTCAGCCCATCCGGTTAATTGCTCTGCAACAGGATTCATCTGCTGAATAATACCATTTATATCCGTGGTTATTACTGCATCACCAATACTATATAATGTAGTTCTAAATAGCTTCTCGTTTCTTTCAATTATTCTTGAGGAGTTTCTTTTTTCTTCGTGATCAATTAATATTTTACTAATAACAAGACTTATAACCGGGTAAACAACAATGATTGTGAAAGATAAATTTTGATAAGTAGAAATAATTTTATTTACGGGAAGTGTTAAAACCCAAAGTAACATTACAAAATGAACGACAAGACCAAATAAGTAAAGTTTTAGATTATCGAAAACAAATCCTTCTTTTCTTTTTTTGTTGAAATAATATCCTATCAAAAAAGAAGAAATTGTTACACCAATTCCCATATAGACACCGGCGCCGCCAACAATTATCCTGTAAATAAAAGCCGGAAATAAAGAGATAAATCCTGAGAGTGGTCCAAAGAATAAGGTACATAAGCTAATTACAATTGATCTTCCGTCGAAAAATATTCCCTTTTCAAGTTCGAAAGGATGTAACATACCAATAAGAGCGGCAACACCAAATAAGATTCCCTGAATTACTTTCCCAGGGAATTGAGTCCTCTCAAACCTTTCGTCAATAAAACCAGAAAAGACTATTATTGCTACAAGGAGCGATAAATCGTATATAAGATCTATAGCAACCAAGTTTCCCTTCTTTTTATTGAATGAGAATAATAAATTAGCCGGATATAAGTTGAAACAAATCTATCTATGTGTAAGTTCAGTAAAATTATTGAACTGGGACAACTATTATAAAACTATCTTTTTCCGGTTTGAATTTATTAAAGAAATCCCAATAATTAATAGATGAAAATCACATGAACTACAGATATTAGATTATCGAAAAAATCTAAAATCACTTAATCCTTTTATAAGCAGAAGAAATTTTGACAATCTATTCTTAATAACTCACCTAAAATAAAAAATTTGAATATAGGTCTCTTACGAGACCTATCAAATGTGAAAGTAAACTAAGTTATAAACTCTGAAAAGATTAAACGGGGGTATTTATACTTTCTGCAATTTCCATCCCCCTTTCCATTGCAGTTTTATTCAGCGGAATTAATTTGTGATATCTTTCCGGTAAAACCTTCTTTAATCCATCTAAAGCATTTTCGAATGTAATAACAGGTTTTTTCTTTAAGAAAGCTCCTAAAATTATCATGTTCATTACTTTACTATTGTTCAGTTTTGTTGCTTCATTTGCAGCTTCAATTGGCACAATCTCGATATCTGTTCTTGTAGGAGGATTAATAATTGTGCTCGCCTCGTAGATTAATAAACCTCCAGGTTTAACTGCCGATTCAAATTTATCTAACGAAGGTTGGTTTAATGCTA
>CAZEBL010000138.1:0-8358 GCA_964510325.1 uncultured Melioribacter sp.
TTTAATTAATAAATATATTTTTTATTATTAAAGGATCTTCCGGCTATTGATAAAGCGGCAATCATTAATGCATTCCAATCCAATAATATTTTATCGTCCTTGAATGGAAGGATTCTATTCTTACGATAGTCGTATAACTTTTTTCTGATTGATTCAATTTTCAAATTGAGCTCATCATAAGTTATTCCGAGATCTTCAGATAAATTCATAAGCGGCTTTTTAAGATGGAGTATATTGGTTCCATTATATTTTTTTGTGGATTCTTCTAAAAAATTTCCTGTTTCAGTAGTATTAAATAAACGAGTGGCAAAATCAGCATCTTCAGTACCAAGAATATCAAGCAACTCACTTTTAGTCCACACATAAAATTTACCTTCTTCACCTTCGCTATCAGCATCTTCAGCCGAATAAAATCCTCCATTATCAGCATCCATATCTCTAAGCAGATACTCAATAATTTCTTCAGCGGTTTTATTAAACTCACAATTTCCAGTTGCGGTATAAGCTTCAGAATAAATAATAATAAGCATTGCCTGATCGTAAAGCATTTTTTCGAAATGGGGAACCAGCCATTCTTTATCCGTAGAATACCTGTGGAAACCAAAACCAACATGATCATAAATACCGCCCATCCTCATATTTGTTAGTGTCTTCGTAACCATTTCAAGCGCAAGCTGGTTGCCGGTTTTTTTCCAGTATCGGAGTAAGAACATTAAATTGTGCGGAGAAGGAAATTTTGGTGAGGAACCAAATCCTCCGTATTGATCGTCGAAACGTTTCGCAAAATGGTCGAACGCTTTATCAACAATTTCTTCGGTAATATTTGCAGCGGAATCTTTTCTATAGATCTGCTTTAGATAATTTGTAATATCATCAGCGCTTTCAATTATATCATTTCGCTTAGTCTTCCAGACATTATCAATACTTCTAATCAATTCCTTAAAACCGATTCTACCATACCGGTTTTCTTTTGGGAAATATGTCCCGGCAAAAAAAGGTTTTCTATCCGGGGTCATTATAATAGATAAAGGCCAACCACCGCTTCCGGTCATCATCTGACAAACCATCATATAAATATGGTCAATATCAGGTCTTTCTTCTCTATCAACTTTTATTGATACAAATACATTATTCATTAGATCAGCAACTTCCTCATCCTCAAAAGATTCTTTTTCCATTACATGACACCAGTGACAGGTAGAGTAACCGATCGATAAGAAAACCGGTTTATCTTCATCGGCTGCTTTTTGAAATGCTTCATCGCACCATGGATACCAATCCACCGGATTATTAGAATGTTGCAATAAATAGGGACTTGTTTCGTTTATCAATCGGTTGGGTTTAGACATTTATTTTTCTTTCATAATTTTTTTTTTGGAAGAAATATGCACTCTTTAGTAAACACAATTATTACTACTCTTTGTTCCCCCGAACACCTCTTGTAATCCATCCGATTATAAGTGAAAAAATTGCAGAACCAATTATTGACCATACAACAGGAAATTCTTTGTTGCCTATTGTCATTGTAAAGAATCTTGGCAGGTCAAGTTCATCGGCAATCATTGGACCGATCCACGCACCAATGAATCCCACAATTATTGAAACAAAACAACCGCCTAAGGAATAACCGGCAATACTTTGCCCGATTCCGCCGCAGATTGCAGCCACTACAAGTAAAAAAATAAATTCGCCGAATGACATAGAAACTCCCGCTCAGGTTTTACACTTCTGAAACTAATAAAAATATTGTCGAGTTGAAATATTAACGGGGGGTTTCTATAAGAAGGTCGCTGAAAAATTTGTGATTTTCAGAATCGTTAATAAATGAATAAGCGCCAATTAAATTGTTAAGTACGCGCCTCATTATTGTAAATGCAGATGGATCTTCTCTTATAATTTTTGACACATCCACATTAGAATCCGGTAGATTATTTTCAAGATCATTTTCGTAGAAGAATTTACCGCCGTTAAAACAATCGACCAATATTATGTCATCATCGCTCTGGAACTTGGCAAGAAAGTGTCCGGGTAGATTGCATCCTTTAATTTCAAAGCCAAGACGTCCCCCAACCAGAATGTAAATTAATGATAGAGTTATCGGCAGTCCTTTCTTCTGTTTAATTGCATAGAGAGGATTACTATGAAATGGATTGTAATAATTTTCTTTAGCACCTTTAATTTCTTTTTCCTGGAAAAGGAAATTTGCAAGGTCGAGTTCATCGCCGTAACGGCGCTTCAATAAAAATTCTTCAGATAACTCATCAATCCAGTTTGGAAATTCGTAAAGGTCGAGAAATCCGTAGTGAAAACAGCTAATAAGAGTAAGAGCTTTTTCAAGCTTTTCATTCTCTTCTTCAAGGCGGAACCACGATTTCCATTTTTTCTTTAATATTTTTCTTCTGTTGGAATATAAAACCGGCTGAATCAGATTTAGCTTCTGTTCGGTTAGTATATCAGAAAACAGAGAGATTTCTTCTTCTAAGGAAGTTCCGTAATTACTCAACTCTTTGATAATCTCATTTCTCACTTCAATTGTATCGTCGTCTACAAGTTGAATAAGATAATGTAATTTACTTTTACTGCTCATTATAAATTTATTTCTTCTGAATTCTTTTGTAATAATATATATATTTAACAACAAATTTTGTGTTAATTTTTAATAATTATACGGATTCAAAACCTTTATTTCTGGAGAATTTATGAGAAAAATAATTTTCCCCCTCATAATTTTATCTTTTACATTACCATTATTAGCGCAGAATAATATCGAATCAAAAAGAGAAAAATTCGATCCGGCAAAAGACCCGTTCAAAGATCTGGAAACCGCCGTTGTAAAAGCAAAGAGTGAAAACAAAAGAATTCTTCTTGATGTTGGGGGGGAATGGTGTATATGGTGTCATCGTCTGGATGCTTTTATTGAAAGCAGCGAAGAGATTAAAGAGTTTTTGAATAAGAATTACATTACAATAAAAATAAATTTCAGTCCCGAGAATAAGAACGAAAAGTTCTTAAGTCAGTATCCGGCTATTAAAGGATATCCTCACATGTTCGTTCTGGATTCGGATGGAAAGTTTTTACATTCACAGGATACCGGTTTACTCGAAAAAGAAAAATCCTACGATGCGGAAAAAATTCTTGGTTTCCTTAAACAATGGGCGCCGGAAAAATCATAACAATATTATCAAACTCCTTTCAATATTTTTGAGGGGAGTTTGAAAATCGCTTTAATAAGATCGAAAACACCATCCACTGCAATTCCAATTAATCTGAAAGGGAGCAGAAAGATCCAGATAATCGGGTAGAGAAATAATGCTGCAATTGCTATAGGCCAGCAGATAAATAATAATAAGAGCCATAATAAAAACTTTGTCATAATCTCCCTCTTTTTTAATTTTTTAGACGGGGGACAATTCTTATTGTTTTATATCTGGACTCTGGCGGGATCAATTTTTATAACCGGTAATTGAAAAGAAATTTAGTTTTATAACAAATTCAAATTCTTTTCCTTCTGATTCGGCTTTTTCAATATCGGATTTGATTTTTGTTATACCGTTCTGATATTCACTATCCGATAAAAGAGCAAGTTGAGATGCACCGCGCTTATCAAGAAAATGATCCTTAAGAACATCTCTTCCACTTATTATTTTATCTACAGTATGAACAAGTTTTTTTTCAACTCTATTACATCGGTTCATTTCCATCCATCTGGAGATATCATCAAAGGAAGGAAAACGATTCAAATCAATTTGATAAGTCCTGTCGAAGTACTTGTAGAGCGACCACTCTACATTGGTATCCCGAGGATCCAATCCTATTATTGAAATTATTCCGTTATTTTTAAGAAAGGAAGAGGAGTCAATTACAAATTTTTTCTTATCGCTGAAATGATGAATTGCATTAACACAGATGATCAGATCGAAGCTGTTTCTTCTAAGCGGGAGAAAGTTTGCATCGGTATTAAAAAGGTGAATATTCATAATCGGGTCTCTGAATGCTTGCTTTAACATCCCGATAGAATAATCACCTCCAAATAACTGAACCTCATAATTAGAAAGCTCTTTTAACCAGTGTCCGGTTCCACAACCGATTTCCAGAATATTTTTTGGTGAATAAGTTTCTACTATATTTTTTAGAAAAGAAAGTACTCCTTCAAGGGGACTAACATTATACCGGACATTATAAACCGGAGAGATTTCATTGTAGTTTACTTTCTCAATCATAAAAATTATGCAGCAAATACACAGAATCTATTTAATGACTTGTTAAAAGTAATAGTCATCCCAGAAATCGTAGTATGTAATATCCTTTCCGCCGTTATCTGAACAATATTTTTTTGCCGCAGATTTCGCTTCTTCCATGTCGTCGTAGCCAAGGGCAACGCCAATGGATCTATTGCCGCTATCATCATATCCCACGGCAATTACCCCCCAGCCGGTTTTACTTGTGCTGGCAACTTTAATAATATTGGTTCCGCCATATTCCTTGCAAGCATTGTATGCTTTATTTTCTGCTTCTTCAATAGAATTTTGCCCGTAAGCATATCCAAAAGCACCGGTTGATTTGCAAAAATAGACTGCGCTTTGTGCGCTAATTATTGATACAAAAAAGAAAATCAATACAATCGTTAAACGTGCATTAATTCTCATTTATTACTCCTTTCTCAAGTGGATATTTAATCTTATTAATAATATACTGATTAGGGTTTACTTTTCATATGAATAATTTGGGATGATGCCGGGAAGAAATTAAAAAAAACTCTTAAATCAATTATGGATATTTATCGAAGTAAATCTCTCCCCAATTATGACCGTCCTTATATTCACGGTAAACAATGTAAGCATCATCCTTTTCCAATCTCACAAGAATATAATCGTAATATGCATTCGGAAAATAGAGCCGGAGAGTTTTACTTCTCTTGTCATATTTAGGTGGAGTGTATTGATCTTTGAAATAAATGTAAGCAGTGTAAACCTTATCTCTGTCCGATAGCCTTATTATTTTTTCATTCGAAAAAGGTTTTTCACTTAAACCGAATATCGGATAATATCTATCGACTTGAAAATTTATCTCGTTAGATAAATTAGTTCCGGTATAAGGATCGTTTAATTGAAATTCCTGTCCATAAAGAGGAATGGTGAATAGTATTAATAAGATTATTTTTTTCATAACAACTTTACATGTTCAATGCTAAGATACAATAAAAAAATTATTTTAACTCTTCCCAGTCAGTAAGTTTTCCATCGCGGAAGAAAAAAGTAATTTTGCCGTAATACCATTGAGTAAACGTTCCCCATTTTTCAACATTCTTATCAATCTTATCGGGTTTGCCCCAGCTTGCAGATAACATTTTTTCAGTCATCCCTTTCCAGATTTGTTTATTGTAAATCCGTGAACCAATCTCTTTGCCGAATTTATCCATATACAATTTCTCAATTTCCTGTGTTATCAACATTATCTGATTATTAAGGTCGGAAGAAATTTTTTTTAATTCATTTATCTCGGTACGAAGATTCTTTTTAGATTTCTCAGTCTGCTCTTTTAAGTATTTGAGCGAATCAAATTCGGATTTATAATTCTTTTCGTTGTATTGATTTTTATCCTGTGCAAAATTGTATGTTACAAACGAATAGAAAGTTGCAAAAATTAGAAATAGTCTAATAGAATTTTTCATATCAAATTAAAACCCCCGACAAAAGTCGGGGGGCAAGTAGTGTGGAATAAATCCTAATATATTAATGAAATTGCCATAACGGCATAGGGAATATAAAATTCTTACAGATAAATAGAAATATTACCAGCGTTTTCCACCCCGATTTCCGTTAAAACCACCGCCGCCTCTACTTCCACCTCCTCTTCTATTCTCGGTTTTTGGACGGGCTTCGTTTACAACTAATTTTTTACCTTTCAAGTCGTATGTATTTAATTCATTAATTGCAGTTTGTGCTGCAGCTTTAACCTTCATTTCAACAAATGCAAATCCTTTAGATTCGCTGCTAAACATGTCGCGAATAATTTTTACTGATCTAACTTCACCATATTTCTTGAAGAGAGCTTCAAGTTCTAATTCCTCTGCGTCTTTTGCTAAGTTTCCAACAAAAATGTTCATTTTTGCTCCTTTATTATTAATGATTAACACCTATTAAAAGATCCTGGCATTCAGGTGATTTATTTGAAAATGGCAGTATCTCTACAGATAAACGGATGGAAATTGAGTGCTCTTTATCCTTGAAGTAGTAGCCATCGTAAACTACTAAAGAAATATAAGAATCAATTGACTAAATAAAAATTAAATTAAATGATTATTAATGAAAATAAACAGATCATTCCTTTCGAAATACTCTCCCTAAATTCATGTAATCTCTATGTTAACTGAGGTTGAGAGTAAAAATTACATAATGATTATTGGAGAAGTAGTAGAGCTTTTTTTTATTTATATCATTATTTTAAGTCAAAGTAATTCCTTTACTGTTCTTTTGTTCTCTCTATTAAAATGGTGTAAATAATTCTAACGTTATTGCCAATCGAATATTAATTATTACTTAGGGGATTTCAATGAAGGCTAACAAAATACTCCTCGTTTTTATAATTAGTATGAACTTTCTATTTGCTCAAAGTTCGGGTTCAACTATAATACTTAATGTTGATGAATGTAAAGACACAATAAGCCGACATATTTATGGACAGTTTTCCGAGCATTTAGGACATTGTATTTATGGCGGAATATGGGTAGGCGAGGACTCGCCTATACCGAACACGCGCGGTATAAGGAACGATGTAGTTGCAGCTCTGAAAAAAATTAGTATTCCTAACTTAAGATGGCCCGGCGGATGCTTTGCGGATGAGTATCATTGGATGGATGGAATCGGTCCGCGTGATAAAAGACCGAAAATGATCAACACTCACTGGGGCGGAGTAGTTGAAGACAATAGTTTTGGTACGCACGAGTTTATGGATTTATGTGAACAACTTGGTACCGAACCTTACATCTGCGGTAATGTCGGAAGTGGTTCAGTAGATGAAATGTCTAAATGGGTTGAGTATCTTACATTCGATGGAGAAAGTCCGATGAGCAAATTAAGAAAAGAGAATGGACGCGAAAAACCATGGAAAGTAAAATTCTGGGGAGTTGGTAATGAGAATTGGGGATGCGGTGGAAATATGACCGCGGAATTTTATGCCGATAATTATAAACGATATGCTACTTATTGCCGTAATTATGGAGGCAATCGGTTATTCAGAATTGCCGGTGGTCCTTACGGAGACGATATTAACTGGATGGAAACTTTGATGAAAAGTGTTAATAGTTCGTTAATGCAAGGTGTTTCGATGCATTACTATACTGTTAGAGATTGGGGAAATAAAGGATCTGCAACAGAATTTGATGAGTCTGAATATTTTATAACACTCCAAAATTGTTTTGAGATTGATAACCATATTAAAAAACAAATAGCCATTATGGATAAATATGATCCGAAGAACAGAATTGGTTTAATGGTTGATGAATGGGGAAACTGGTTTGATGTTGAACCGGGGACTAACCCCGGATTTCTTTACCAGCAGAATACTTTGCGGGATGCAATAACTTGCGCGGTTAATCTTAATATTTTTAATAATAACTGCAGCAGAGTTAAGATGGCAAATATTGCTCAGATGATAAATGTTCTTCAATCACTAATCTTAACAGATGGATCTAAAATGGTTCTTACGCCAACTTATTATGTTTATGAGATGTTCAAAGTTCATCATGATGCAGCATTAATTTCAATCAACTATGAATCACCGATGTATCAATTAGAGGGTAAAAGTGTTCCCTCGGTAAATGTATCAGCCTCTAAAGACAAGAATGGAAAAATTCATGTAACACTTGTTAATGTTAATCCTAATGAAGAGATCGAGGTCGAGTGTAAAATAAAAAGTGCACATAAATTTAGAAAAGGATCGGGCCGATTATTAACAGCGACGAAAATAAATTCATACAACTCGTTCGAAAACCCGGATTCGGTAGTAAACGCGGATTTTGGTAACTATGTTGTAAAGGGTAATTTAGTTGCTATAAAAGTTCCATCAAAATCGGTAGTGATGATTGAACTGAATTAGTAAGTCTGATGGGAAAGGGGATCAACTTAAAAGTTATTTTTGTAAAGTTGATTATTCTATCGAACTCAAGATGCAAGAATAGAAGGTTTTTTTAGTGGGGCTAACGAGACTTCCCGATCTTAGAAGATAATGAAAGAAAAGAGTAGTACTTAAGCAACAAAACTCATCAATTATGATGAGTTTTTTGCGGGGCCGACGAGACTCGAACTCGCGACCTCCTGCGTGACAGGCAGGCGTTCTAACCAACTGAACTACGACCCC
>CAZEBL010000139.1:0-8355 GCA_964510325.1 uncultured Melioribacter sp.
TAGAACCAGAAACAAAGAAACAAATAGAGGTGTGTTCCCGACTAGAAAATGAATGAGCTTTAAAGTGCCGAAATTTTGATTTGTTGACCAGATCAAACTGCCTGTTAAATAAGAAATAAAAAAAATCAATGAAATGAAAAAGATTTTATTCTTTTTTAGCTCGATTAATAGATTATTAAAGTCAATGCGGTAATTAATAAAAATAAATATGAATGTTAGTAATCCCGATATTATTTTAATATATAACGAATTTGTGCTGTAATTTGATATACCTGATGTAATAAGATTTTGAATGAAGATTAATGAAAACAGATATGGTCTATATTTCTTAAACAATTTGTGAAATCTTTTTTATGAAAATAATAAAAATCCTTCTTTTTATTCTAACCTCATTTTTATCAACCAATGCTCAATCACTTTCGGGTTTATCAGGATTATTTAATATTCCTACGGCTGATTTAATTGGTGATACAAATATTAATATTGGCGCAAATTATTTGGAAAGAAATCATCTTAAATATGGGGGCGGTAAAAAGGATGTAATTGCTCCTTTTGTTACTATCGGATTCCTTCCATTTCTTGAAGTGTCAATAAGAATAACCAGACAATTAAATTATGTAGGGGAAAGTCATGTTATGGACCGTATGTTCAGTGGAAAATTAAAATTTATTGAAGAGGGGAGATATCTACCTTCCATAACTTTAGGTCTTCATAATCCGTATAGCACTGACCCTGGTGCAAAACATTTTACGTCTACTTATATCGTATTATCCAAAAATTTATACTTTGATTCCTTCTTTAATAACATGCATTTCACATTAGGTTACGGCTCAGATATTATTAAAGCGGCAGATTATCAGTATATCGGACTGTTCGGAGGTATGTCGCTTAAGGTTTTTGATCTTATTGAATTAATAGGTGAGTATGATGCCGAGCGGTTCAATACCGGTATCCGGTTAACTCTTTTTAATCATATAAAACTCCTCGGAGGATTTATGGACTTAAAGCACTTCTCAGGCGGTGCAGCATTCAGTTTTGTCCTATAAGATCAGTAACGCGTAACGCGTGACGGGTTATCACTAACAAAGAACTAAGAATGACGAACCAAGAATTAGAGTCTGTAAAATATTTTGTGTAAACGGATTTTAGAATTTAATAACATTTACAAGTCTCTCATCAAAAGTAAAGAGATAAATTAGAAAGAACCAATTCCCAGTATTGTAATGGCATCATCCACCGGATTATTTTTAAGGAATCACTAAACCATCTCAACGAAAGATTAAAATTTCTTCCGAATAATTTCATATATAAGAACAATTATTTTTGGAGAACTTACGATCGTAAAGAAATTGATTTAATAGAAGAGGGTGACGGCAAACTCCATGCATATGAATTTAAGTATTCAGACAATGCAAAAATTAAAAAACCTGTTGAATTTCTAAGAGAGTATCAGAATTCGTTTTTTAAGTTTTATCATTCGAAGAACTACCTGGATTTTATTTTACCCTGATGCTGCTAATGTCTGATTCTAAACAATCAGACAGATTGTTTTTCTTGTTAATGTTTAATTAAAAAAATCATTTCTTTACAAAAGAATTGCCTTATCTTAAATATTGGTCTAAAAGTGATCAAACGAAGTAATAAAAATATTTGTTTAAAGATTTTCTAAAGTTAGCACTATTACTCAATTCATAATCCTACCTTGAGAAAAACGTTAAGTCTCTCGATGAAAAATGGATTAAAAATTTGACCAAAAACGAATTTCTAAAGATAATCAATGAAAAGACCAATCATATAAAGCATCTTGGAAATAACGCCTCATTGGAAATTTTATTCGATAATTAAAATGGACAGCTACATGATGAGGCTACTTAAGGAAATTTTATTGTAAATACATAAATATAATTTGAATTACAGCTTGACGAAATTCATAGCAGCATCAAGTTTTTATCTTAGCAAAGTGGAGGGGGTACCCCAAATTAATTGCGTTTTTTCCTTAAAAACGAAATATTTTCTCTCTTCTTTATAACTCAGCATTTAAGCTTCTCAAAGCACCCATAGATCAAGCACATCTAGGCAATTGAACTTGCTCTAAAAAAAGGAAATTGAATTGGTTTAATTAGTCTTCAAATCCGACTATAGAATTCTAATTTCCAATTTCTTAAATCCGATTTCTCTTGGAGAAATATCTTCTGCAAATTATCTTTGAGAGGCTTTAATCGGTAACCAATCTTATAAATTTTTCCCTGGACTTATTTAAGTAGTAAAATGATTTCTATAACCCGTATTACTCAATGCAATATTAAAGTGAACTTTTTCACTTAAAACTCTGTCAAGTTAAAAAATGAAAGGTAACAATCGATGTCGAAATTGCAATTACTGATTCTATTCCTTATTAACTTTACTCTTTTTGCTAATGGTCCTGAATCTGCCAATTATGAGAAAGAGGAGATCCTGAAGGCGCAATCAAAACCTGTTATTGAGTTCAAAACCCGAAGAGATATGATTGATATGTTAATTGAGGATTCATGGAGTAATTTTTCTAAAATAAAATCTTTTGCCATGCAGAATCTAGGCGGTCTAAAAAGTGATAATGAAATTATTATTAAGATTAACGATACTCCTTTCCTTAGTAATGGAAGAGATGCTAAACTGATAATAAATGTTAATTCTTTAGGTGATAAAAAAGGGGAGATTAGAAGCTACTATTTAAAGTTGACGATGACTTATCAGGAGATAGAAGAATATTTTAAAGACTTTGACCCAGCCGCTTATTTTTATACTTATTTTGATTTAGTTGTTGCACCTGTAGAACTTGGAACTGAAATCGGTATGAAGGATCTTTCAGAACTTGTAAGATTAAGATATAGTTCAGTTAAAAGTAGTTTCTCAGGTAGTAACAATGTAGTTTATTATCCGCCGTTCCTGAATATAATAATAAGGGCAAATTACTCCGGAGAAAATCTCTATGATGTTTTATTTTTTAGCTCAGCCTTAAATAAATCTGTGGAGATTGAAAAAGTTAATGCAGAAATGGGTAATCAGGATTTTCACCAAAATGTACGAAGACTCGTTCAAGCGGTTAAGTCTGCAAAAATAACAAACCCGGAATTTGCCGGTGATGAAATTAAGAAATTCTATCCGAAAACAGTTCTTGGTGATTACTGGGGTTCTTTCCCCGGTAAACGGTTTATCAGTAAAATTCAATTAAATGGAACAAGCGGTAGTTTTATTACCGGCAATCATGACTATTATGGATTAATCCGGCGAGGGGATAAAAACAATTTCTCTTCCGAAATAAATAATTGGGTCAATTATCTTTCTTATGCTCTGGGTAAAAATTATGTTGCTGTCAAAAGCTATGATCAGTTTAATTTATTATCAAATGTTACGTTTATTCCGGTAAATCAGGATTTCGGTGCCGATCCGGAAATAGTAGTTATAAGTTTAGAAGCTACGAAAAACATTTTTATAGAAGACGGTCAGGAGGAATTAATTTTACAAATATATACTCCACTGTTTGGCTTTTATAAATATGAGGATTATTGGGTGCCTATGATAGAGATGTTCGATTTTAATTAGTTTATCATTTTTCACTAAAATTATTATGGAGATAACAATGATTACCCCAAAAATAAAATTATTTCAACTGCTTCTGTTTGTATTTCTTATTAATGGTCTAAATCAGGTTTTTGCTCAATATTATGTTGATATCTATAATAAAAGCAATAGAACAGTAGCTATTCGTATTAATGGAAATTTTCAGAATAATCTTGAACCGGGTGATAGTAAACGGTATTCTGTCAATAGCAATTCAGTAATTAATTATTCTCTAAGCGAAACCGACAAGTATGTTGTTCAATTAATTCAAGCTGCTGCCTATCAGGGAAATAATTGGAAGTTTGACTGGACACAGTACCAGTTCGGCTCTTCAATTGTTGTGGGTTCTGGTACTATCAATTTATTACCAGAATTGGATGCTGATGGTACATATCTTTGGGTAAAAGTACAAGTTAAATCTGCTTATCAACAACAAACTTCATATTCTTCTTATGATTATGAAGACGATGATGAAGAATTAGTTTGGTATATGGTAATTGGTTTAGTTGTCGGTGCTCTTTTTGCTCTAATACCAATGTAAATACATGTTAACTGGATGGAAACAGAGGGTGATACTCAACAAATTAAGAAATCAAAACTCAGAACTAATTCTCAAAAATAATTGAAAGACTATTGGATGAATTTACAAATCCTGAATCATGATTATGAATTATCACCGGAGCAGATTGCATCCTACAGAAAGAATTCGTTTATAAAATTGAAAAATGTTTTTCCGCCTGAAGTAATTAATTATTTCAATAAAATTATTTCTGATAAGGTAAATGAACTTAATAAAGTTGATTTACCTTTAGAGCAAAGGGATACTTACGGTAAAGCATTTCTTCAACTATTCAATCTCTGGAAAGAGGATGAGACAATTAAGAAACTTGTCTTCAGCAAACGGCTTGCAAAGATTGCATCGGATTTAATGGAAATAAGAGGTGTCCGGCTTTATCACGATCAGGCACTCTTTAAAGAAGCTGGCGGGGGAATAACACCGTGGCATGCAGATCAGTTTTACTGGCCTTTATCAAGTGATAAAACTATTACAGCATGGATTCCGCTTCAAGAAGTTCCACTTGATATGGGTCCGCTCGAATTTAGTGCGGAAAGTAATAAATTAATTTACGGAAGAGAGTTAGCAATCAGTGATGAGAGTGAAATTAAATTAAAAGAGAAATTAAGAGTAAATGATTTTCCTCATATAATTGAACCTTATGATATCGGCGAAATAAGTTTTCATTCGGGATGGATCTTTCATCGTGCCGGTGCTAATACAACAGACCGGGTTAGAAAAGTAATGACTATTATATATATGGACAAAGATATGATTCTTAAAGAACCAGAAAATGATAATCAGAGACTCGATTGGGAAACCTGGTGTCCCGGTGCTACAGTGGGTAAAGTAATCGATACATCACTTAATCCGGTTTTATACTCCTCATAAAAATATGAAACCAGATATAACTCCAAATTCTGTGACAGGTGATCTGTAAAGAGTAATCAGAGATATTGAAAAAAATATGACCAAGCACTAAGCACCAAGAACTACGAACCTTTATTCTTAAGATTGCCGCTTTCCAAGCACCATTATCATCCATGCAACCATGCATCCAATCATCATTTAAAGATAGTTTCAGCTATTGAATGCTAATCCCATTAACCTTCCGATCCTTCCTTTTATCGGTGTAAATTCTTAACTTCGAGTCATGAAAAACTTTGCATTAACCGGCGTAGCTGGTTATATAGCACCACGGCATTTAAAGGCAATTAAAGATACGGGCAATAATCTAATTGCTACACTTGATCCCCACGATTCGGTTGGTATTCTGGATCAATATTTCCCTGAAACAGCTTTCTTTACAGAGTTTGAACGTTTCGACCGACATATCGAAATGATGAAGAGAAGGGATAAGAAATTCAACTTAGATTATGTTTCTATCTGTTCTCCTAATCATTTACACGATGCACATATTCGCTTTGCCCTCCGTATTGGAGCAGATGCGATCTGTGAAAAACCTCTTGTACTTAATCCGTGGAATCTTGATGCTCTTGAATTGCTTGAAAAAGAATTCGGAAGAAAAATCTATACGGTTCTTCAACTCCGTCTTCATCCTTCATTAATAGAACTTAGAAAACAATTTAATCTATCTCAAGCATCAAGTATCAAGCATCAAGTATCGCTTAATTACATTACATCCCGTGGACTCTGGTACAACTTTTCCTGGAAAGGGGATAATCAAAAATCCGGTGGTATCGCAACCAATATCGGAATTCACTTTTTTGATTTATTAATATGGCTCTTTGGTCAACCCGAAAATTTTGAACTTACTACTGCAAAAGAAAATAAAATGGGTGGTAAACTTTCACTTAAAAATGCTGATGTTGAATGGTTCCTTTCGATTGATAAGAATGATTTACCTGAAGAAGCAATGAAAAATAAAAAAAGAACTTACCGCTCTATAAAAATTGATGGCAATGAAATTGAATTTACAGAAGGATTTACCGATCTGCATACTGAAGTTTATAAGAATATTTTAGCCGGTGGGGGATTTGGAATTGAGGAATCTCGTCCTTCAATTGAATTGGTGCAAAAGATTAGGGAAACGTCTAAGAAATTTATTTGATCAGTGATATTGGGAAGCAGACTTTAGGTTGTAAAACAATTCTATTTATATGGTGTAGTGGATTAATGGAATAGTGATTGACATGAGGGGGAAAAATGATAGATATTTTAAGAAGAAATCTTAACCGCGGTTATATGAAGCTGGAAGTATGGAATGATGCGGTTAGTTTGTTTGAGCTTGTTTATAGTAATCTTGCAGCTATTCATATCGATCTTAAAAGTCGAAGTCAGATAATTGATTCTGCGCAATCAGTTTCAGCAAATATTGCAGAGGGTTATTGTAGAAAACAATAAATGAATATCTTTGTTTCTTAAATGTTGCTTTAGGATCTCTTGGTGAATTAATGACCCGATTAATCGGTCTCCATATTGTTAATATTATCAGTAATGAACAATTTTCTAAAATCGATGAATGTCATTACAAGGTTGAGAATAAATTATTAGCTTTAGTAAAATCATTAAATCGAAAACGTCAATCTGGTAATTGGCAAGAAATTATTGATTCATAGGCTTTCCATTATTCCAGGTGAAATTATACTATGAACCCACAATACTTCGTTCACGAATCATCCTATATTGACGATAATGTAGAAATTGGAGAGGGGACTAAGATCTGGCACTTCTCACATGTTCAATCAGGCGCATCAATAGGGAAATATTGTGTACTCGGACAAAACGTTAACGTGGGTAACAATGTTGTTATCGGTAATTATGTTAAGATCCAGAATAATGTTTCAGTATATGAAGGTGTAACGTTAGAGGACTATGTCTTCTGCGGACCATCAATGGTTTTTACAAACATAATCGACCCGAGAAGTAAATATCCTCAGGTGGGCTCTAAATATTATATTAAAACTTTGGTTAAAGAAGGTACTTCCATAGGTGCAAATGCTACTATTGTTTGCGGTATTACAATTGGCAGGTATGCATTCATTGGAGCCGGGGCTGTAGTTACTAAAGATGTACCGGATTATGCGCTTGTAATTGGAAATCCGGCTCGTATTGCCGGATGGATGAGTGAAGCTGGACAAAAACTTCAATTTGATAAAGAAGGTTTTGCCTTCTGCAGTAAATCAAATAAGAAATACAAACTTGTGAATAATATTGTAATTGATGTCACCTGAATAGAACGCAGATTGTTATGATTTATTAAGATTAATTATGATCTTTAAAAATCATAATCATCATAATGATCAGTGTTCTATTATTTCATTTCATTTCTTAAATTTGCGCACAAAAAATCAGGACTTACAGATGGGTAGAATATTCGAAACCAGAAAACATAAAATGTTTGCACGTTTTGCTAAGATGTCTAAGGCATTTAATCGTGTTAGAAAAGATATTGAAATAGCTGTAAAAGCCGGCGGACCGGATCCAAAAGTTAATTCAAAACTCCGTATCGCAATTCAAAATGCTAAATCAGTTAACATGCCTAAAGATAAAGTTGAAGCAGCTATTAAAAGAGCATCGTCTAAGGATACAACTGGTTATCAGGAAATTACATACGAAGGTTATGCACCCCATGGAGTAGGAATATTAGTTGAATGCGCTACCGATAACCCTACAAGAACCGTAGCCAATGTAAGACATCACTTTAGAAAACATGAAGGTTCATTAGGAAGTGCAGGTTCTATTGCTTTTATGTTTGAACGTAAGGGACTCTTTAAAATAAGCAAAGATAAAATAGCCGATCTAGAATCGCTCGAACTGGAATTAATTGATTACGGTTTGGACGATTTTTCTTACGACGATCAATTCGTTTATATCTATACTTCATTCCAGGAGTATGGAAGTATGCAAAAAGCTCTTGAAGAACGCGACCTCGAAATTCTTTCGACTGAATTGACTTACATTCCTACAACAACCAAAGAATTATCAGGTGATGAGTTGAAGGAAGTTAATGATTTGATTGAAGCTCTCGAAGATGACGATGATGTTCAATCGGTTTACAGCACATTGCAATAATTACCTGTGATGTTACATGTTGGAAGTTATGAGTAATCAGTTGAGTAACGTGTAAATAGTAGCGTGTTCAATCGCTGATTTGTTAAGTTGTTGGAATGATCTGAGTCTTTAAAATATTTTGTGTAAACGGATTTTAGTTTCATAAAACATTTTGAAGTCTCTCA
>CAZEBL010000140.1:0-8348 GCA_964510325.1 uncultured Melioribacter sp.
AAATCAAAAACCCTCTCTATTCTATATTTTCGATCACTTTTTTCATCATAAATAATATTTTCTTTTTGGCATAATCCATAATTTAGAGTATAAACACTAACCTCTTTGGGTGGTATATATTTCTTACCTCCTCCCAACCCCCTATCTTTTTGCTGAGTATACTTGCTTATAAAGAAATTCAATTCAAGAGTTAAGAGATAATCTTCTAATTTGGGCGGGAAATAAATATAATTTGATGCAGCATTACTTTGATTATAATCTTTAAATATTTCAGAAGTAGAACTTGCTATATGTCTTTTATTCTCTTTCGCTTTTGCAACCAGCAGATTTAGAAGATTTTTAAGATGCTCTCGCTCTAATTTTTCAGAATAATGTTTATACTGCATATATTCATTTTTAGTCAAAATTAATTCTATTTCTTGTTCATAATGTTCCCTTGCTGCTTCTTGAAGTATTCGTTTATTAATTTTATTCCCTTGAATAATCGATCTTTTTGCTGCATACCACAGTAACTTTCCAATAAGGCGAGTTACATTTGCACTTGCTTGGAAAATAATCCTATAATACTCTTCGGCTGAAGTAGTTTTTAAATCGAATAGTTCGCTAAGGTCAAAATCATCTCGAAAATAATAACTTAATCTCTTTTCCAATAATCTTTTTGTATAATTAATTGCGTTTTCTTCTATTCTGTCCACACCAGTTGAGAGATACAAGTAATAATAATCTAAGTTGAGAGTTTCGACTTTAGTTCTATCAATACCTGGCAAATGATCTCTTCCAGGATAGAAAGTGATTTTGAATTTAAAAAAACCATTAGATGAATTATTAAAAGGAACAACGATAGTTCTCACAAAAATATCTAAAGCTTCCTTTTCTAATTCTGAGGAATCATCCAAACACAAATAAACTAATTTAATGTCAAGTTTTGCTAGTAGATCTTTTATCTTATTAATAAATTCAAATAAATTGAAAGTACGAAGAAGAGCTGTGGAATATTCTTCATTTTTTAGTTCATTTTTTTCATGAGATACCTCAGAACTATCTTCAAAGCCAACAGAGCCAACTTTTAAGCTCGCTCCTTCTTTACTTGCTGAAATTTTTGGTCCAATTTCAAGATCATGTTTATCTTTATCTTTTTTAGTATTTCTCTCTTCACTTGTCAAAACCTTCTTAATCTGCTTAATCGCAGAAACGTCTTCAAATTGCTCTTTTTGTAGGTCATTAAATAAATTTTGAATTTCCTTTTGAAATTCAGTTTCGGTCAATCCTTTCCCTGAAAATAATTTAACAAACCTATTCGAAAAAACATTCTTATTCATTTCATTTTTTATTTCATTCAAAACACTTGTTAAAAAATGTTTATATAATAAAAATTTTTTAAGTTCACCTGGCGATAATAATTCTTCACGTAATGTATATGATGGGAGGCTACCTGAAGATTGATCGTAAATAGTTTTGACGTCCACATACAATGAAACCTTATCTTTAGTTTTTCTCACTTCATGTTGGAACCTATTAATGATAGTAGATTTGCCTGTTCCTTTCCTTCCTATAAGAATTGTACTTTGTTCTTGTAACATGGATTTCAGAATAAAATCACCTTCAATAGGGTCAGTATATAATTCCTCAATTATATTTTCAGCTTCATCAAAAACATCGGCTCTTTGATGTCTCTTTAATGAATCTACTAATTTCATGAATTGATCAATTATAATTTGATCCATCTCAATCCTCTTGAAAAGTTTTACTTAATTATTTACTCTGTGTTAAATTTAAGGAAATACCGATCTATTTCTTCACGCATTTCAATTCCCACATTTTCAAAACATGTTAATAAATCCTCATATGCGCCATCACCACCAACAAAATCCCAAAATTCTTTTCCAACTTTTAATTCATTATCTAAATCTAACATTCCTGCCATCGTCCATCTGCTATACGGTTTGGGATCATATGGATTATATGGAATTGCAATTAAAGTATTCACCTTTATCTTGGGATTATCAAACAGTGTAACACCAACCCATTCTAATAATGTACGCTTGAATTCTTTGAATCCGCCCATATTGGGCTTTGCTGTTTTAATATCAAATAGAAATACTTCATCGTCATTATTTTTTAAATACAAGTCAACATTAGTAGGGTTTACATCTCGTTCTTTACCAATTTTAATTACTTTTCTAATTATCTCTATCTCTTTTGACTTATTAGGTTTTGTGTTGGCAGCTATCAATCCATCCATGATTTTTTGAATTTCAAAAAGTGCCTTTTCGGTAATTTTTCTACCAGCAACAACATGTGATTTTGCTTCTTTAAATCTTGCTAAAGCAAGAGTCACAGCTACTGGCTCAAAAATAGTTGTACCAAAATTTGTTATTAAAGATTGAATAAACTGATATAAAGCTAATCTGTCTTTTCCGAGTAAACGTGTATGAAAAGGCATTGAAGCAGGTTCGGGATTATAATTTTCAAACTTATTTCTTAAAGTTTTTTTTAGAACCTCTTCAATCGTTGATTTTTGCTTTTCATCCAATGCCATTTTAGTCTTTCCTTTTTAAAAGAAAAATACTTTCTGAATATGCACCTTTATCTTTTTCTGTCCTATTTAGAACAGGTCTTTTGAATTGTTGAACGATTTTCATGTCAGCTCTTTCAGCAATTTGAGGGTAAAGGTTATGCTTATCATTGGCAACAATAAAAATATTAAAATCTTCCGCTAAGTATTTTCTAGTGTTTAGCAATACTTCCGTTATTCCCTTTATATAAGATTCTTTTGCATCGTTTCCCTGACCTTTATAAAGGGGACCAATTTCTAACTCATCGTGTCTTTCAAAACCAAATAAATCATATGCGTATTCATGTTGTTCATGATAGTTTATTAATCCGACGTAAGGAGGGCTAGTAAAAATTCCTTTGATCTTTTTCTTTCTTAACTGTTTCGCAAATTCCGGATTAAGCCTTTCAATAGCATCAAATAAATCAATGTTTCTACTATCTCCGGTAAAACAATGCTGGTAAGTATTTGTCTTTAAAGAATCAAATTCTTCAATCCTTTTAATGGTATCTTTTGAATATCTGTCCCACCAACTTAAAATAGAAAAGAGAGGTTTACATATCTTGCCATGCTTAGAACAATAATATGTTGTGGTAACCGGTTCAACCAAGGTAGCCAAATCCGAATGGGTCGTTGCTCTACAAGAACGAATAGTTCTACTAAGTATAATTGTAATTACTTTTTTAGTTGAAGGATTTTTTATTTTTTTAATTAAATCAAAGACAAAATCAATTTCCTTTCTTACATGTTTAAGATACCACTTATCAAGAAAGGTTTTAGACTTTTCTTGTCTTAGTTCAATGCCAAATTTATTAATCAACTTGTTGTAAATATTCAGGAATTCAAATTCTTTTTCTTTTCCAAAAGAAGCTTCATCAATTTCATTAAACCTTACTTTCCTTTTAAATTCTGGTGACGGAAAAAATTCATTATTGAATTTAGATAGTTCCTCGAGTAAGGCTTTTTCAAACCTTACTGTGCTAGAATCAGTGATGAACTCATTTAATAAATGAGTAATCCTTTTTAGTTCTTTCTTTAAATCGCCTAAGTCATGTTTGCCAATTTTTACATTACTAATAAGTGTATTGAATGCAGAAACGTCAATACCAAGTGCATGAATACCTAATTCATTAGCTTGAACGAGAGTCGTCCCACTTCCGCAGAAAGGATCAAGTATTATATCACCTTCTCGAAAATAAATTTCTTTTTTAAATTCATCAGTGTGGCTATCTAAGAAATATTCTACAAGTTGAGGGATGAACTTACCTTTATATGGATGGAGACGATGAACATGTTTAGTAGTATCTGCTTCTTTATATTGTTCGAATGACAAATGCCAATCTATATCATCACCAAGCTTTTCTTTCCAATTTAGCTGTCTGTTACCATAATAAGAATTATAATAACTTATTAATTCATTCTTACTAACAAGTGTATTACCATTATCAGCAAATTTCTTAATCCTTCCATAATTAACTAAGTATGAAATGTTGGAGGGTGTCACATTTCTATTAAACTGATTACTAACCCACTCACTGGCTTCTTTAATTGTTAATAGCTCACTCTGCATTCTACATTCTCAATTCTAAATTCTCAATTAATCGTAAATTGGTTTCGTTTTATACGGAATTGGATCTTCAACACCTGCTTGTTGAAATCCGCGGAGTCGGAAAGCGCAGCTATCGCATACTCCGCAAGCTTCATCTTCGCTTTGATAACACGACCATGTTAAATGAAGAGGTGCCTTCAACTCGGTTCCTTTTTTAACGATCTCTGCTTTCGAAAAATTTATTATTGGAGTTACAATTTTAATTTTAGTTTCAGGTCTGGTCCCAAGATCAACCATTTTTTCAAATGCTTCATAAAACTGTGGACGGCAATCCGGATAACCACTTGCATCTTCATAAACCGCACCTATAAAAATTGCTTCGGCGCCTATTACCTCTGCCCAGCTCACACACGCACTCAATATGTTAGCATTACGGAATGGTACATAAGAAGTTGGAACTTCTTTACTTAACAGATCAGCTTTAGAAATTTCAATTGATTTATCCGTAAGAGAAGAACCGCCGATTTTTGCAAGATGTCCAAGGTCGATAACTAACCTTTTTTCAGCATTATAAAAATCAGCTACATCATGAAATGCCTTCAACTCACGTGTTTCTGTCCGCTGCCCGTAATTAACATGAATCAATGCAAGTTTATAATTTTGATTTGCAATTGCGGCTGTAACACAGCTATCCATTCCACCACTTGCAGCAACAACTGCCAACTTCCTATTTTCCATAAAACCATAGTAAATTACAGCCAAAAATAGTAAAACGAATCTACTCTTGAAATAAAAAGAATGATTATAAAACAATTACCGGATCAATCGAGTTTTTTTAAGGAAAATGAGAGTAATTCCAAGTAATAAACTTACTATGGAAGATAACAGGAACGGGACATGATAGCCAAAACTATCCCACAGAATACCGGCAATTAAGGAGCCGATCATCACACCAAAACTACTAAGAGTGGTTGCCAGTCCAATTGCTGTTCCGCGTAAATGTGATGGAATAATATCCGATATCCATGCTTTCGAAATTCCTTCAGTCGAAGCAGCATAAATACCATAGATACAGAATAGAATTATATTTAATAAGAAACTTCCACTTAATCCGAATCCGAGATAGACCAAAGAGAAAACAAATAATCCGGTTATAAAAATTTTTGATTTCCCTAATTGATCCGACATTAATCCAATTGGATATGATGAAGATGCATAAACAATATTATATAAAATGTAAGCGATTAATGCAGATATATCCGAACCAGAAATTTTTTGTGTTTTCAGAATCAGAAAAACATCGCTACTATTTACGAGGGAAAACAAAGTAAGAATTGTTAGTAGTAATTTGAATTCTGTTGTCGTTTCATTCCAGAAAAGTTTTATACTTACTCTATTTTTTTGCTGTAGCTTAAAAGTTTCTTTTTCTTTAACCATAGAAGCAAAAATTACAGCAAGGAGAGAAGGAACAACCGCTGCAAAATAAATTAGAATATAGTTGCCCGTAAAGAAATTCAGAAGTATTAGTGCAGTAATTGGTCCTAATACAGCGCCAAGCGTATCCATTCCGCGATGAAAACCAAAAACAGCACCGGTATTATTATCGGAAGCTGCTGCCAGAAGAGAATCGCGCGGAGCCGTTCTAATCCCTTTTCCAATTCTATCAATTACACGCGAAGAAATTACTGTAGGAATAAATGGTAGAAAACCGGGTAACGGTTTAGCAATTGCAGAAAGCGTATAACCAGTTTTTACAAATATCGATCGTCTTTGAATCTTATCCGATAAAAATCCGAAATACCCTTTCAACAATCCGGCGGTTACTTCTGCAATTCCTTCGATTAATCCAATTAACGACATCGAAGCACCTAATGCTGCGGATAAAAAAAGAGGTGTAACCGGATATAACATTTCGCTTGCAAAATCTGTGAACAGACTTACAAAACCCAATACCCATACCGATTTAGGAATTCTATTTTTTTTATTCATTTAGTCAAAGAAAAATTTCTGTAGTGCAATTTAACAGATTTCTATTGACAATTTGAACGCAAGTTTTAACATTAGTAGTGAACATTTCAATAAATGGCAAATCGACCAACAGTATTTACCGGAATTCAACAAAAATTAAAGTTGGATTTTAAGAAGGAGGAGAAGATGGAATTTTTTGAACTTCATCCAGTAACACCGCAATTAAGATATATTAATATGGCGGTTGATGTTTTAAAAAAAGGCGGAGTTATTATTTATCCTACAGATACTGTATACGGAATTGGATGCGATATATTTAACAAAGAAGCTCTTGATCGGGTATATCAGATAAAGCATGAAGCGGGGACAAAACTATTCAGTTTTATCTGCCCTAACCTTAAAGATATTTCAAAATATGCTAAAGTTTCTGATTATGCATATAAGACAATGAAAAAGTTACTTCCCGGTCCTTACACTTTTGTTTTACCCGCAGCAAAAGAAGTCCCCAAAAAATTATGGTCTAAAAGAAAAACGGTAGGTATAAGAGTCCCGGATCATAAAATAGCTTTGTTACTTGCAAAGGAATTAGGCAACCCGATTGTTAGCACTTCCGTAACAAGAAGAAAAGGGGAATTACTTTTTAATCCGGATGAAATAAAAGCGATTTTTAATACTCAGGTGGATTTAATGTTATCG
This sequence comes from uncultured Melioribacter sp., assembly GCA_964510325.1. Taxonomy (GTDB): domain Bacteria; phylum Bacteroidota; class Ignavibacteria; order Ignavibacteriales; family Melioribacteraceae; genus DSXH01. The sequence continues at coordinate 6,768 of CAZEBL010000140.1, forward strand.
AGCGGTCCATTAGAAGGAAAGCCGTCGAGTATAATCGATTTAAGTAAAGAGAAGCCCGAAATAATACGCCAAGGTGCCGGTGATATAGGTATCTTTATGAATTACTAATGCGGGAATAAGTAAGTTTAATTAAGGATAAATATTTCCCATTCATTTCCATTAGTATGGAATGGCTTTGTTGGTAAAGGGAAAAAATTTCTGTTGCCTTCAATTTTTAACCGATCCAGATTTCAGAAGTTGATGAATAATTATTCTCGGAACTGGCAGACCTGATATTACTTTGATTACGGATTTTTCTGTGTCTTAAATCCTCAGCCGGTTCAGGTACATCAGGTACATATGTTTTTAACATTTCTTTACTAATTGAATATGCTTTTTTACCCTTAGTTTTTTTGTTTTTAACGGAAACCAGTTTCAATTTAGACGCCGGATTACTTGTGCTATTGCCGCGCATAATAACCTCCTAAAATTAACTTGATTCGAAAACCTGAAGAGAATAAGATGAGGAAAAATCTGTAGCAAATATAAAAAAAGAGGGACTCCCTTATAAGGGAAATAGGAATCCCTTTTAATTACAATCTATTCTTAAATTTCTTTATGAACCAGAGTTGATGAAGCTTGCGCTGTTGGAAAAACTATCATCTGTGCAATGTTCACGTGTTTCGGTCTCGTTGCTACATAAACAACAGCATCGGCAATATCATCCGGTGAAAGCGGAGTGTAACCTTTATAGACGGCATCGGCTTTCTCTTCATCACCATAAAATCTTACTTTACTAAATCCTGATTGAACCAAACCGGGATCGATTGTACTAATGCGAATATTTTTATCCATTACATCCATTCGTAATGATTTTGTAATAGCGGCAACTGCATGTTTGGATGCACAATAAACCGCACCGCGCGGATAAGCTTCGTGTCCCGCAATTGAACCAATATTAATGATGTGTCCTTCTTTCCGTTCAACCATTTGATGTATAATTGCATAAGTAACATAGAGTAAACCCTTGATATTAGTATCAATCATTTCCTCCCAGCCGTCAGGGTTATCTTCATAAAGTTTATTCATTCCCCTACCCATACCGGCATTATTGATAAGTATATCAATCTTTTTCCACTCATCCGGCAAGGACTTAACAGCATCATCAACTTCTTTTTTCTTGCTAACATCTAATTGAAACGGATAAACATTTACGTTGTATTTTTTCTTGATATCATTTGCAATTTCATCAACCAGGTTTTTTCTACGTGCACTTATAAGAAGATCGGCACCTTCTTTTGCAAGTGCATATACACAGGATTTTCCGATTCCAGAAGTAACGCCGGTAATAAATACTTTTTTCCCTTTTAACGATTCCATTGCACCTTCCAAATTTTGTTATGTAAAATTATGTTCAAATATGGAATTCTCAAATTTTATCTCCAAAAAATTTTCACGTTTAGAAATTCATCTTTATTAGACAAAGCATCCAGAATTTTTTATCTTGCGTTCAGGGTTGTCATTCAATACGTTAATTAATTATCACTCCAACAAATCATTAATATTTATTTGGAAAGGGAAAGAAATAACCAGGATTCAGCA
>CAZEBL010000141.1:0-8086 GCA_964510325.1 uncultured Melioribacter sp.
AATCAATTTAAGAAGAGGTGAAGATTACTTATTAAGATTTTCTCCAACTACCAGAAGAAATGTAAGAAAAACTTTCCGTATCAAGGATTTACGCGTTGAAATAAATGAAAGGTTCGATCAATTTTATCCTATCCTTGTTGAGAATAAAGCCAAGCATGATGCAAAGCCAACTCATTCCTATGAAGACCTGATACGACTTAAACAACTATTACCAGAAAATTTAGTTTTATTCATGGTTTATCTTGGTGATAAACCGATAGGCGGCTCGCTTCTTTTTTTAGCAAATAAAAATGTTGCTCTCTGTTTCTATAATATGATGCTTTATGAATACGCTGATTATAAACCGATGCATAGAATAATGTATGATGTTGTAAACTATGCAACGGAGAGAGGGTTTTCGTATGTTGATATTGGTGTGTCACAGGATACTAAAGCAGAGAATCCAATGACACCAAGTATGAGTCTTATTGAATTCAAAGAACAGTTTGATGCAAAGACAATTATGCGTAATACACTTCATATTAAATTATAGACAGGATTACTTTGCAGAAAAGTATTTGCATAGCATTTCTTGGTAATGCACTCCATGATTCCAGAATTGTTAATCTAACAAACTCACTTATAGAAGATAATTGCAAAGTAAAGGTAATCTCATTCGATTGGTTTATTAGTAATCAGTCTTATTTCGATCAGACTTATTCAATCTATAAACTTGAGAAAAAAAATAGTCTTCTGTTTTATTTTAAATATGCTCTCATACTTATCAACCAATTACTCAGAACAAAAGCAGATATCTACTTTGCTGAAGATTTTTACACTCTCCCTTTTGTTACAATAATTGCCAAATTGAAAAGAGCTAAAGTTTATTACAACAGTCGGGAATTGTATGCATTTATAGGCGGATTGCGGAATCGTCCGTTCCTTCAGTCGGTTGTTAAAGCAATCGAAAAACTATTTATTACCAGAGTTGATATTGTACTAACAACGGGTGAAATGGATTCCCACTTCCTAGAGAATTTTTATGGTATTAAGAATACTCTTGTTATACGTAATATTCCTTTGCTTCGCTTTCCGGTTTCAGTAATAGATTTTCGGCGAAAATATAATTTACCCGATAATTCATTCATACTACTTTACCAGGGTGTTTTACTTGAAGGGCGGGGAATTCCGCTGGTATTAAAAGCGATGCAGAGTTTACCCAATACTGTTCTTATTTTACTTGGAGATGGCGAACAAAAAGAGAATTTCCAAAAACTTGCAGAAGAGTACGGTTTAGTTAATCGTGTAATTTTTGCGGGGACAATTAAACAGAACGAATTAGTAAATTACACAGCCGGGGCAGATATAGGGTTAACATTAATTGAGAATATCAGTGTCAGTTACTACCATGCGCTGCCAAACAAATTGTTCGAATACATAATGGCGGGTTTACCTGTATTATCATCTGATTTACCTCAGATGAAAAGAATTGTAGAAACATATAAGGTTGGTGAAGCTATAAGTATAAAAGATGAAATCAATATTGTAAAATCGTTTCAGCATTTTATAGATAATCCTGATCAATTGAAGCGTTATAAAGAGAATTGTCTTAATTCAGCAAAAGAATTGAACTGGCAAGAGGAATACAAAAAAGTACGCAGACAATTACTGGAATTGGATTAGTTGAAACAGAGTAAAAGAATATTAATTGTTCGGCCGGACAGAATTGGTGATGTGGTGCTTTCCACACCATTGCCGAGGGAAATTAAAAAAATGTATTCGGATAGTTTTATTGCTGTTATGCTTCGCAGATATACTAAAGATATTTACGAGAACAATCCTTATGTAGATAAGATTATTTTGATTGATGATTATGATGATGGATCAATAAAAACATTCTGGCAAAAAGTTAACGAAATAAAAAAATATAAATTCACTCACTCACTTACATTAATTCCAACTGAAAGATTAAATTACTTGCTATTCTTTGCTGGAATTCCTTATAGAGTGGGGGTAGGGCATAAGCTGTATCAGTTCCTTACTTTTACCCGATACGTATCGAGAAATAAATATATTCCGTTACGCCATGAAGCCGATTATTGTATGGACCTTGCAAGAAAGATTGGAGTTGTTACAGAAAATCTTGATACTGAAATATTTCTGACCGGTGAAGAAAAAAATAAATCAACTGAGTTAAGAAATAATTTATTGAATAGTAAAAAATTTCTTATCGGGATTCATATTACAAGCGGGAATTCTGCACCTAATTGGACCTCAGCTACTTACAGAGAATTAATTGAATCATTAACAGATAGTAATGATTTTCAAATTGTTATTACTGATAACAAGATACCTGACCCGTTAACAAGCATGAAAAACGTATTCTATCCTAACATTAATAAATCCTTAAGAGAATCTATTATTACATTTTCTGCGCTGGATCTGGTTATCTCTTCGAGTACAGGACCGATGCATTTATGTGCGGCATTAAAGGTTAAAACACTTTCTATGTTCTGTCCTTTAACAGCATGCTCACCTAAATTGTGGGGACCATTGGGCAACGAGAATAGAATTCTTTTACCTTCTGAAAATTACTGCAGCAACAAATGTCCGGGAGATCCAAAGAAATGTACATTTGAAGGTGAAGGTGGAATATCTGTTAATCAGGTGATAGCAACTCTCAACAATATCTTAAAATAAATATTAACCACATCAGTAAAATTCTTTTAAAGAGTTTTAACAAATGAGTATATTTGCAACCGGTTTTGCCAAGCCCTAATCGGCAAATTGATACCCAACTCCGCCAGGTCCGGAAGGAAGCAACGGTTAGTATTTAATTTGGGTGGTTAGGTGTCTTGGCTTTTTTGTTTGTAGAAATCAATAATCGATTTTGCTTTTGCACGACCAATAATTTTTGCAAGATCATCCTCGGAAGCACTTTTAATCTCTTCTATGCTCTTAAACTCAGTTAGTAGTTTATTTGCTACCTTTTCACCAATACCCTTAATTTCAGTTAGTTCGGTTGCAAATGTTCTTTTGTTTCTCCGCTCCCGGTGGAATGTAATTGCGAATCGGTGAGCTTCGTCGCGGATTTGCTGTAACAATTTCAAGCTGGATGATGTTTTAGGAATTGACTGTGGTTCAGACTCATCGGGTAAAAATACTTCTTCCAACCGTTTAGCCAAACCGATTATCTCGTAATCCTTGATATTAAGTTCATCAAGGGATTCGATAGCACTGGAAAGTTGCCCTTTACCTCCATCAACCATAATTAAATCGGGCATTGGTTCTTTCTCTTCAATTAATCTTGAATATCTTCTATGAATAATTTCCCGCATGCTGGCAAAATCATCAGGTCCATCAACAGTTTTAATAATATACTTTCTGTAAAGACTTTTTTTCGGTTTTCCGTCAACAAATACAACCATGCTTGCAACTGCATCACTCCCTTGTAAATTCGAGTTATCGAAGCACTCAATTTTTCGAGGAAGTTTATTTAATCGTAAATCTCTTTGCAAAGCCGAAAGAGGATAAGGAACATTACCTTCTTTCTTCATCTTCTGAAGTTGAATCTCTTTTAGATGTAATTGTGCATTCTGTTTACACATTAGTAAAAGGGCTTTAGCTTCACTTTGTTTTTGTGGAATTACAAATCGACATTTCTTTATCGCTTTGGTATTCAGCCATTCAAGTAGCGAATCAGAATCATCAGGTTCAACTTCAATTAATATTTCTTTAGGGACCTCTACATAATCATTATAATAAAACTTTATTATTGCGGAATAAATTTTATCTTCAGACTCATTCTCTTCGGTTGTTAGAGTAAGTTGTCGTTTACCAACCAATTTGCCGGATCTAATATTTAAAATAGTTGCAGAAACATCCTTCCCCTCATAAGCAGCACTAATTACATCACGGTCTTCAAAATCATTACTTACAACTTTCTGTTTTGAAGAATAGACATTTAGTTGTTCAATACGGTCTCTTATATCTGCGGCTTTCTCGAATTCCAGATTTGAAGAAGCTTCGTTCATTTCTTTGTTAAGCTCTTGAATCAACTCATCGGTTTTACCGCGTAAGACTTTTATTACCTGATTAACCATACTGTTATAATGAATTTGTGTAACAAATCCTTCGCAAGGACCTTCACATTTTTTAATGTGGTAATCAAGGCAGACTTTGAATTTTTTCTTTTCAATATTTTCTTGAGTTATAGCGTATTTGCAGCTTCGAATCTTAAAGATCTTATTTATCAAACGAAGTGACGATTTCATCTGCTTAACATCTGTATAAGGTCCAAAATATTTTGATCCATCTTTAATAATGTTGCGTGTGGCATAAATTTGAGGATAAGGTTCGTTTGTTACAACGATATACGGAAATGATTTATCGTCTTTAAGATTGATGTTATATCGAGGTTTTAAGTCCTTGATAAGATTATTTTCTAGAACAAGTGCTTCAATTTCACTATCGGTTATAATTAATTCTACATCATTTATCTTCGAAACGAGTGCATTGGTTTTGGCATTATCAATTCTGTTCTGAAAATAAGAACGGACACGGTTACGCAGATTTTTAGCTTTACCTACATAAATTACCTTACCCTTATCATTTTTAAATTGATAAATGCCGGGAAGTGATGGAAGATTCTCCAATTTATCTTCTAAATGTGAATCCATAGATAACTTTGCTGGAATAAATATCGATTTAAATTTCTCTCTCATTAAAGAGAGAGAATAAATTTAGCTGGACTATTTGAAGACATAATTTTTTGGTATTACAACAATACCTGTTTCCGAAACAGTAAATCTTTTTTTATCTGCTTCAGGGTCAAATCCTATCTCCGTTCCTTCGGGTACCGAAACATTTTTATCAATTATTGCTCTTCTTATTCTAGCATGTCTTCCAATTTTGCAATTATCCATAATTATTGAATCGGTTACATAGGAATAACTGTTCACTCTTACATTGAATCCAAGGATCGATCTTTCTACAAGTCCGCCGGAAATAATTGTCCCATCAGAAATTGCGGAATTGAAAGCACGTCCAACTCTTTCGCCTTCGTGTGATACTGTCTTTGTAGGCGGAAACTGTCTCTGTTGTGTTCTCAAAGGCCAATCATTATCATATAAATTAAAGTGCGGATTGATGCTTATTAAATCCATACTTGCAGCGTAATAACTGTCTATTGTTCCAACATCAACCCAGTATGGTTCGTCCTTTTTATTTTCATCAACAAACCGGTATGCTTGAACTTTATAATCGTTATTAAGCATATAAGGAATTACATCCTTTCCGAAATCGTGATTATGAACTTTACCTGAATCGGTTTTATTAAAGACTTCTTTTAATGAACTAACATTAAAAACATAAATTCCCATATTAACGAACGAGAGAGATTCTTTGCCTGGAATTGCCGGTGGATTTTTCGGCTTTTCAATAAACGATAATACCTTGTATGAATCATCAATTTGAATTACTCCGAATCGCGATGCAATTCCTTTAGGAACTTCTATACTCGACATTGTTAATTGAGCATTTTTTTCGATGTGATACTGAATCATTTTCAAGTAATCCATTTTGTAAATGTGATCACCTGATAGAATTAATAGCCACTCATAATTCTCATCTTCAATTAGATTCATATTCTGTTGAATTGCATTTGCAGTTCCAAGGTACCAGTTATTGCTCGTCTTAAATTGTGGTGGAATTGAATAGATAAATTCTCTAAGCTCTGGGTTAAATATGTTCCATGCTTCGTAGAGATGCCGGTTTAATGAATCGGATTTATATTGTGTTAAAACATAAATTCTTCTGAATCCTGAGTTAAGGCAGTTTGATAACGTGAAATCGATTATTCTGTATTTACCGCCGAATGGTACAGAAGGTTTGGTTCTATATTGAGTTAAAGGGAATAATCTTTCTCCCTGACCGCCGGCAAGAATCATTATTAACGTTTTACGAAGTATTGTCGATCCCGTGTAAGCCATTTCGAACCTCTACTGTTTAGTTCAAAAATATCTATTTAGCAATTGATTGGCAATCGTTGAAATTATTAACTTTGAGTTAACCATAGACAAATCATCTTGTTTCCTTATGAATATAAAGAAAAAATTATGGATCCCCTTAGCAATTAGTGCAATATTTTTGGTTGGCGCTATCATTTTTTTAATTACACAATTAAAAGATCGTATAGAGATAATTAGTCGGGCAGAAAAAAATATCGACCTTGTAATAAGTCTAAAGGATATTAATGAAGATTTTATTGCCGGGTATAATGTTAATTCTAGCAGAACTCTTGATGTTCTACACTATGATATAAATATTGAATTGCTGCCCGATGCTAAAAGAATTGAAGGAAACGTCGTTCTCACTATCAAGGTGAATAATCCTTATGAAAGGGAAGTTGCTCTTAATTTTTACGATAATCTCAAAATAAACTCTATTTTTATTGGCGATAAAAAAGTAAAATACTCGCGCACAAAAACAAATATTTCTATCTCGCCGGAAGAAAAACTTAGTGATACAATTCTGGTAAAAATAAATTACGAAGGTGAACCGAAAAGATTGGGATTCGGTTCCTTCAACTTTGATGAGGTGAACGGTGAGAAATTAATCTATACATTAAACGAACCGGTCTTTGCATCTACATGGTTCCCTTGTATCGATTTACCTGATGATAAAGCATTAGCAGATATTTATATTACCAACGACTCATCATTCGTTTCCCTATCAAACGGTAAACTTAGCGGGATAACTATGAATGGGAATAAGAAAACCTATCATTGGAAAACTTACTACCCAATATCAACTTACTTAATAGCCATCTATTCTGGTAACTATAAAACATATTCTCAGAAGTTTATTTCAGCAAGTAAAGATACGGTTGACCTTTTCTGTTATGCTCTACCCAATAAGTTTGATGACCTGATAAAAGATTTTAGAGGTCACGATAAATACTTGAAAGTATTCGAAGAAATTTTTGGATTCTATCCATTTACAAAAGAGAAATATTCACTGGCTCAATTTAATTGGGTCTATGGTGCCATGGAGCATCAGACAATTACAGGAATTGGAACAGATTTTATCTCCGGTCTGAAATTATTTCAGGATATGATAATTCATGAACTGGCTCATCAATGGTGGGGAAATGCTGTGGGTCCTAAAACATGGAAGGATATATGGCTAAATGAAGGTTTTTCTACTTATTCTGAAGCTCTCTACTGGGAAAAACAGAGCGGATTCGATGCATTGAAAACAACTCTTGCCGCTAAATTCGGTTCGTTCGAAAGAGGTACGTTATACAATCCCGATCGTAATTTATTCAGCAGCTTAGTGTATGATAAAGGTGCATGGGTTTTACATATGCTTCGTAAGGAAGTCGGCGATTCTGATTTTTTCAAAATATTAAGAAACTATTATGAAAGATATAAGTATAAAAATGCATCAACAAAAGATTTTCAAATTGTTGCTGAGGAAATATCTAAAAGAAATTTGAATTACTTTTTCGATCAGTGGATTTTCAAAGGAGTGGGAATTTTGGAAATCCAGTATAAATATGAAATTGAGCAGGTTAATAATCGATTTAAAACCAAAATTATGTTAAAACAGTTACAAAATGGCTACGATATTTATAAATTTCCGGTTGATATTAAAATAAATTATGAAACCGGGAGCGAAATCAAAAATTATTACATCACAAAGCGAGAGGAATCATTTATATTTGAAAGCACAGATCGACCTACAGAAATATTACCGGATCCTGATAGATGGCTCCTTGCAAAATTTGAACTAACTCAATCTGATAATGATAGAAAATAAAACTTACCTTTTTATATCGGATATTCATCTCGGTCTGCAAAGTCGGGATATTGAAAAGGAAAAAGAAAAAAAACTAATTTCATTCCTTCACTTTGCTCAGAAAAATTGTAATGAACTTTTCATTGTTGGCGACTTATTCGATTACTGGTTTGAATACAAAAGAGTAATTCAGAAAGGATTTTTCAAAACTCTTTCTGCAATTACAGAGCTTGCCGAAAACGGTGTTAAGATTCATTATTTTATTGGTAATCACGATTTTCTTCACCGCGATTTTTCTGAAAAAGAA
>CAZEBL010000142.1:0-8084 GCA_964510325.1 uncultured Melioribacter sp.
GAGGGACAAATACGGGGCAAATGATGTACTTCCCGGCCTTACCGGATGGGCCCAAGTGAATGGATTTAGAGGGGATACAAAGGGATTACTGCTGATGAATGAAAGAATAGAACATGACATATGGTATATAAAAAATTGGTCACTTCTTCTAGATTTCAAAATTTTTTTCTTATCTCTATTTTTACTTGTCAAAGGTGATAAAAACGCTTACTGATCAATGGTGATTAGCTCAAATAAATATCATAAGCTTTTCCTGATTATCGGTCTATTTTTTCAAATGGATCTCTTTTGTCAGGAATCATCGGATAAGATGGCATTGTATTTAAGCTCATCTGTAATTATTGGACCTATAAATAATCAAACTGGAATCTTTGCCGGATTTGAAAGCGGTTTCCGGATTGATTCGATCATGGAATTTGGACTCGCGGCTTTTTCTCAAATTAATCAGGTAAAAACCGATGAAATAATTAAACAGATTGAAAATGATAGAATACAAAGAACCTTTTTTGTTTTATTCGGTGGGCCGGTTTTTAGGTATGTTTTTCTGAATAATCAAAAAAATAAATTGGTTGTTGATTTATTGGTTGGACCCTTGCTGTTAATTTTACGTGATGATAAAGATAAATGGAAAGATAATTCTGAAGGCTTATTGACACTGCAACCCCGATTAACATATCATGTTAGATTTGGAGAAAACATTAGTTTGATTTTTGGGGGTGGTTATATGTTCTGTTCAAATTTTACTTCGCCTTTTATTAATAGAAACGAATTGCAGAATTATTTTCTAAATGCGGGAGTTTCATTCGGAAAATAGTTTTTTGAATTTCTGAAAAGAAAAAAGACAGTCAACCTTTAATTGTCCTTATTGCCTTTATTTATTATTCTTCCTTGTATACCGAATTTTTTGTTAAGATATTCAAGAAAAGTTTGAGGCTCGATTTCGTTCTGAATTTTTCTAACTGTAACAATATTTAAGATACTTCCGCCGATTTCTTTTGTAGTTATTTCTGCTAAATAGCCATCCGCTTGAATTTGTTCCTGCAGTTTTTTGGCATTATCGAGATTTAGAAATGCACCGGCTTGAATGGTAAAGTTATAATTAACAGGAGCGGATTTTATTTCAGGAGAGATTTGCACTATTTCTTCAGTATCGGGAATGTTGCGATCAGCTGATTTGTTATACGGTGAATCAGGGAACTCGTTTTTTAATTTGGTAAGGTATGATTCAGCTTTTTTATAATATCCTAATGAATAGTAATAGGAGAATATTCTGTAAAGTGAAGCGTCGGCATATTTACTCTTTGGATATTTTTCATAAACGATTGAATATTTTTTTAATGCTTCCTCTCCGTTAGCGGTTAATACGGCATCAAGAAAAATTACAGAAGGGTCATTTGGTTTTTTTGATTTCAGTTCTTTAAGATAAGTCGAGGCGGATTTGAGATCGCCTGAATCAATCTGACGGAGAGCCGATGTAATATCCGCTTCCTGTGCAAGGATTGATATATTCGTTATGATAAACATTAAATAAAAAAGCGTTCTCAATTTATTCCTCGTAATATATTATTCCCGGATCTTAGTCTTGCTCTTGCTCTCGATCTGTTCTTTAGATCAAGATCAAGATTACGATCAAGATCAAGATCAAGATTACGATCAAGATTATTGTACAGTTGTACAGACACAATCACCAAACAATGTAGCCGAGGTAGCACGATTAATTTTTACCTTAACATAATCACCCTCACCTACATTATCAACCCTCGGGAAGACCACTACTTTATTCGTATCGGTTCTACCGGCAAAGAATTGATCGGACTTTTTACTGTTTCCTTCAACAAGAACAATTTCTTCTGTACCAATTAATGATTGATTAATCTCGTGAGATATTGACTGCTGAAGTTCTATGATATCATTCAGTCGTTTCGATTTCACTTCATCTTCAACATCATCAATCATATTATATGCTTTTGTTCCTTCGCGCGGAGAATACTTAAACATATATGCACCGTCGTAACGAACCTGCTGCATAACGTCCAGCGTCATTAAATGATCTTCAAATGTCTCGGTCGGAAATCCTGAAATTATATCTGTTGAAAAACTTACACCGGGAATTATTTTTCTGGCTTTATCAATCAGGTTAAGATAATGTTCTATTGTGTAAGTTCTGTTCATCATATGTAAAATTCTGTTAGAACCTGATTGAACCGGAAGGTGAATGTAATTGCAAATGTTAGGATGTTCTGCAATAGTGTATAATAGTTTATCGGATAGATCTTGTGGGTGTGATGTTGTAAATCGAACTCTTACTGATCTGTCCACAACTGCACAAGCAGCAAGAAGATCAGCAAAATCATTTCCGTTATCGTTATACGAGTTTACGTTTTGACCGAGAAGATTAACTTCCTTAAATCCTCTCGAAGAGAGATGCTTAACTTCTTCAACAATTGAGTGAAGTGATCGGCTTCGTTCTCTTCCTCGTGTAAAAGGAACAACGCAAAATGTGCAGAACTTATCGCATCCTCTCATAACAGAAATCCATGCGCTTAACCCGTCTTCGCGGTAGGGAGCTATATCGTCGTATGTTTCTGTACGCGAAAGCTTAACGCCAATTCCTTTTTCACCGCCGAATGCAATATCAAGATATTCCGGTAGACGCCGGTATTCATCCGGTCCCACAACAACATCAACTATTTTCATCTCATCAATTAATGTTTTGCGCAACCTTTCAGCCATACAACCAAGAATTCCAATTACTGTTCCGGGTTTTGTATTCTTAAATCGCTTCAGGTGATCGAGCCGATTATAAATTTTCTGCTCGGCATTATCCCTAACACTGCATGTGTTTAGTAGAATTACATCTGCGTCGTCAATTTCTTTACTAATACTGTAACCGTTATTATGCAAAATACCTTGAACCAGTTCGGTATCTGCAAGGTTCATCTGACAACCGTATGTTTCGATGTATATTTTATTTTTCATTCTGTTTCTTTCTTTAAAATCTTGTTCATGCTCTTAATCTTGCTCGTGCTATTGATCATGATCTTTCTTTTTGATCAAGATTAAGATTAAGATCAAGATTAAGATCTGGATTAAGATCAAGATCAGGATTAAGATCAAGATTAAGATTATGGTAATGACTAATTTGTGACAAACTTATTTTAAAAATCATTGGATATCGTAATTTTCTAACTCCTCGTATGATCTACCGGAAGTTGATTTTATTAGTCCCATCAGCATTTTAACAATTTCAACAAGAAATTTTTTCCCTTCGTCATTTTCTTCAATACTTATTAAATTTTTTGCTAATAAAACATCAAGACACGCTGCAGATTCCATTGCCGAACCTCTTGAAATATCAAAATAACGACATTTATCTCTTGGTGTATATTTGCCATTTCCTTCAGAAATATTTAATACGATTGAGTCAGAAGCCCGTTCAAGCTGATCAATTGTTGAGTTTTTTGAATTTATTTTTCTGATCAATTTGTTGGTCCATTTGATAAAATCAATTGAACGTTTATATACATTCAGCTTTTCATGATCAAAATAATATTTCACATTCTCTTCCATATCATCCTCTTGCCTCTTCCCTTGCTCTTAATCTTGCTCATGATCTTACTCATGATCTTGCTCTATTTATTCAAAGCTTTGTTATTAAGTAGAGAACAAGATTAATTACAATGAGGAAAACGATAAAATAGACGACTGCAACAATTCGCCGTTTATTCCTCTCATATCGTTTAATATCAAAATCTATCATAACATTTCTAAATTGGGGTGAAAAGATAGGAAGGATGAATATCATGCACAAGCAAAGTATCAGGGTTTACATTCAATAAATAGTCATGATCTTGCATGTGCCCATGATCCGTTCTTTGAGCAAGATTAAGATCAAGCTCAAGATCAAGATTGTTTTTGCTCATGTTCATGCTCTTGCTCATAATCTTATAATTTCCCTTCCTGCGAAATATATTTTTAAACCACGAATATTTTTCACAACCTTGTAAGAAGAATAGGTGATAAATCTTGTAAACCTTGAGATTTCGCCTATTTTTGAACATGGTATGATATTTTCTTATGAAAGCGCATGACGAAAAATGAACTCAAAAGACTCGCCGCACAAAAATCCCTCGAAGAGATTAAATCGGGTATGGTTGTTGGACTTGGTTCGGGCTCGACTTTTAAATATGCTTTAGAAATGATTGCACAAAAAATTAAGTCGGGTGAGCTAAAAGATATTAAAGGAGTTCCTTCGTCAATTGAAACTGAAAAGAGAGCAAAGGAATTAGGAATTCCGGTATTCAGCTTGAATCAGGTATCGAGTATCAATCATCAATCATCCGGAATAATAGACGTTACAATAGATGGTGCAGATGAGGTTTATCCTGAGCGGAGCGAAGGATCTAAATCGTTCCATCTTATTAAAGGGGGCGGCGGTGCGCACCTTAGAGAAAAAATTTTGTTTCAGAATAGTAAACGTACAGTTGTTATAATAGACGATTCAAAATTATCAGATGCGCTTGGTTCAATATCTTTATTGCCGGTTGAAGTTATTCCATTTGCAGTTGAATCAGAAAAAAAATATCTGGAATCTCTCGGTGCAAAAGTCTCTTTACGTCTTGATGATGATGGAAGTGATTATATAACTGATGAGGGAAATTTAATTTTAGATGCCGACTTTGGCGGAATAAAAAATTTAATTGAGTTGAATAGTTTATTAAATAACCGTGCTGGAATTGTTGAACACGGATTGTTTCTTGATTCAGCTTCTGTTGTTTACTGTGCATCGAATGATGGAGTAAAAGTTCTTAAAAAATAATGCTTAGGATCTGGTCTTTGATCAAGATAAAGATCATGTTCAAGATCAAGAATTTTAATACTCATGATCTCGCTCATGTTCTATTCTTCGATCAAGAACAAGATTACGATTACGATCAAGATCAAGATCAAGAATTTTTTTAATCATGCGCTTGCTCATGCTCTTGATCAGTTCTTTGTTCTTTATTTACTGGAAAAATTTTTTCGTGTTCAATTATAACTGTTATCACAAAGCTTTAAAATTCTTTTAAAATAATATTGACAAGTATTCTGCTATTAGCTATTTTTGACAACAGTTGGTAAAAAAATACGAAAGAAATATTGCGAATTTTGGTTGTTTTGCAAACATTGAAAAAAAGAAAATGATTGACAAAGTCATATTCCTTTATTTATTTTAAAGTAAAGCTATATATTATTTTTATAACTCATTGAAAAATATGCACTTAACTTTTTCAAAAAATCAATTAATAAACATTTTATTTAACAACCTTTTAAAAAAGGAGGTACATGAGCATGACAGAACTCTTACCAACTTAAGGACTAAAGAGTTTAGAAGTGTGTGTGTAACAAATCTTTTTTTATTTATTAACTAATTAGGAGAAAAAAATGAATTTCAAAAACCTGTTGAAACTTGGCACATTGACGTTACTGTTGACGTTAGTGTTAAGTTCTCTTTCCTATGGTCAAGCAGTTCGTTATTTGAATTCAACGGACGGTGATGACAGCTACACAGGTATTAACGCTACCAACAATCCTCCGGGCACGGGTCCTAAGAGAACCTTTGAAGGCGCATATGCAGCTTTCCCGGATGGTGCTATTGTTTATACGAAAGCTGGCGAATATTATTTTGATCAGTCAGCAGTTTTTGATGGAAATGGTGTTGCTGGCGGTAACGACGCAAATGGTATCAGCTTTACAGGTACTAAATCTATGACGTTTGTTATCCAGACTTACAACAGTTCAAATATTGTTTATTTCAATGGTCCTGTCGCCGGTCCATTTATTGTTAATGCAATTTCCGGTGGTACAGCAAAGACCATTACATTCCAGGCAGCCGATGCAGGTGTTCAGAGCGTTAGCATTAATAACGGCTCATTCTCCAATACTGCAACAAATGCTATAAATTTAGTAGCTGGTGTTCTTGATGTAAGCGGTCTTGCTAGCTTTAATGTTGGCGGAACCGTATTAACCATGACAAGAACAGCTGGTTCTGTTGTTGGTGCATTTACTTATAGCGCTGCTAACCGTACAATGGTTTACAATGGTACTGCAGCTCAAACAACCGGCGGTGAATTACAAACAGCTTTGGCTGGAAGTACATTAACCATTAATAAAGCTACCGGTACATTAACAGTTGCTCAGGATTTAACTGCAACAACCGGCGGTTTAATACAGAATACTAACGCTGCTTCCGCTGTTTTCAGTGGTACAGTTGGTATTACTGGTGGTGCCGCTGCTCCAAGTGTTATTCAAGCAACCGGTACTGGTTCTATGACTTTCAACGGTGCAGTAACTATTAGTTCTCAGAATGAAAGCTTTGGTACATTTATCCAGAATACCAATACTGGTACTTTAGCATTTGCTGGTGGATTAGCACTAAATCATGGTGGAACTACAGTATCAGATCTTGATAATGGCGGTTTATTCACTGATGGTGTTGCAAATAACGAAACAAGCATTATTCAGAATACTAGTACTGGTACATTGTCAATTAGCAATATGACATTCGGTGCATATACTACCGGTGGTGTAAGTTATTATATATTTGTGGTTTTACAAAATACCGGAACCGGAACGGTTAATATAGGCGGATCAGATATTTACGGTATGTTGAAAAACAATACCGGCGGTTCTGTTAACTTAACCGGCAATTTAACTTTCAAAAAATCTGCAATCATTACTCCTGATAATACATTGGAAAATGCCGCTGCCGGATCAAAAGTTAAATTAAACACATTTACTTTAGATATTACCTACGGTGGACAAGCAACTAATGCAGTTAACAACGTTGGCGGTATTACAAGTAATGGAATCAACAGTGGTTTATTCAAATTCTCTCATGCTGCTGGTAACGCAGTAGTTGCAGGTGCTGGCGCTTTCCCTAGTGTTGAAGTTGCTGGCGCTGGAAACGTAACAGGTGGTTTCCCTGCTTTAAGTATTGCTGGTAATATTACTCTTTCGGCAGCTGGCGACCTTACAATGACAGGTACACCTGCTGTTGTTCAAGGTTCCATTTATATTACCGGTGCTGGTGCCGTTCTTACTTCTCCAGCAGCTTTAACGGTTAACCAGAATATCAATCTTTCTAACGGTACATTTACAACCGGTGGTAATGTTACATTACAAGGTAATTATACACAGACAGCCGGTACATGGGATTTCGGTGGTGCTCATACTTTTGATATTAAAGGTAACTTTGCACGTACAACCGGCGTTTTCGATAATACAACCGGTAACCTTCAGTTCAGTTCAGGCGGACAGGGACAAATTCTTTCCGGCGGTCCGAACTTGAAGGTATTTGATCTTACAATTTCTGGAGTTGGAACCGGCGTTACATTACAGAATGGTTCTATTGAAATTGTTAACTCAGCAACAGTTAATGCTAACACTTCAATCCAGTTAGGAGATCTTAACATTCGTATGGTTGGAACAGCTATTGCCGGTACGACCATAACTAATGGTGGACAAATTTTCTCTTCAGGATTAGGCAGTGTAATATTCGATGGTACCTTTTTAGGTGCCGGCGGTGCTGCAGTTGCTGATAATAACGTTCATACAATCGGTGGTACTGGAAAATATTCAAACATCGAAGTTAGATTAGCTGAAGATTACGATAGAATTACAGTTGCTCCTGGAACAGTTGTTTCATGGACAGGCAGATTGAATTTGTTCAGAGGTGGTGTATTTGTTCCTAATGCATGCCAATTCAACCCAATCGACGCTACTCCAAGTATCTGGAGAAACTTAACAGACGCTGGCGGCGCAGCTGGTGCTGATGGTTTACCATTCTCAGTTGCTGGTACAGGTGTTGTTAATGCTAATGGCGTTGTTTATGATTTAACTTATTATGGTACATTAAGTGCAAGTGAAAATGTTGCATTAAATAATGCCGGAACAGAATGGCAGGATAATGTTGTCAGAAATATTACAAATCAGGCAACTGCTGGCGGTTTCGAAACCAGAATGCAGAATAACAGAACCATCCTTGGTAATGTTACTGTTACCCAGCTTGCAGATTTAAGATTACAAGGAGCAACATTAACAGC
>CAZEBL010000143.1:0-8026 GCA_964510325.1 uncultured Melioribacter sp.
TCCTGAAAAGTAAATCGATTTTGATATTAGGCTCCCCTGAAGACACAAATTAATTTTTCCGGATTTAATTCTTCTTGTTAGTGCTCTTATGTGAAGTATCAGCTCTTCAATTTCTTCGTTAAGTATTTGAATACATTCTCTGTTCCCTTTACTGGCAAGGGTGATAACCATTTTTGCAAGCTCAGCAATGTTGAATTTGGGCGAGTGAATTAATGATATAAGCTGGTTACTTCCGGTTACATTATACTTTGATGAAAATACTTTTGATAGAGCTGTAGTTTTTTTTCTTCCATCAAAACATTTGGAAATAAACGATAGAGCTTTTCTACCAATGGAATAACCGCTTCCCTCGTCGCCGATTAATCTTCCAAATCCACCAACTCTTAAGAAATTACTCTTCTCATCCTTCGCATACAATATAGAACCGGTTCCTGAAATTAATATGGCTCCTGTATCTCCAGAGAACGCGCCTTCAAAAGTTATTTCGATGTCGGTAAGTATTTTTATCGGAGGTATTGAAATATTTTTTTTATGTGCAAATGCTTTAATCGATTTCAATAATAAATCTAAATTATTTTTTCTCCCAACTCCAGCAGTTCCAATAACACATAAAGAAATTTTTTTATTACCGCTTACTTTTTTTATAAGAGAGATTATTCTTGAGGCAGCTATATCAAATCCTGTAGTTAACGGATTTGATGCTTTGCCATCGGAAGATTTTATGATTTTAAGATTTTCGTCGGTTAGAATACACCTGGTTTTAGTACCGCCGCCATCTATACCAATATAATATTCCATTCAACCCGATATTTATTGAAACTAAGATATAGAAAATCATTAGAACTAAAAAGATGGTTTTTCTTGAAATGTAATTGATTGATGACCTGTTGAATTGAAATTCATTGCAATTGATTTGTTGAAATATAGTTGTTAGATTTTATCCGGTTCTTGTACCATTTTTATAAAATCTTCCGTCCAGTTAAAGTTAAGAATTCTTATTTCTTAAAAAAATAATTTCCGGTTCATTCAACTCACCAACAAAGAAGGAGGTTAAAATGCCTTCAAGAAAATTAAAAGAATACTTAGACCAGAACAATGTAAAGTACGTAACAATTAAACATTCTGTTGCTTATACTTCCCAGGAGATTGCTGCTTCTGCTCATATTAAAGGGAAAGAACTTGCTAAAACGGTTCTAATTAAAATTAACGGTAAAATGGCGATGTGTGTTTTACCAGCATCTTATAAAGTAGATTTTGAACAACTTAAAAAAGCAATCGGAAACGATAACATCCGTTTAGCGAATGAAATGGAATTCAAAGACAAATTTCCTGAATGTGAAGTTGGTGCTATGCCTCCGTTCGGTAATTTGTATAACATTGACGTTTATGTTGCGGAAAGCTTAAAAGATGACGAACAAATTGCATTTAACGCGGGAACTCATACTGAACTTATTCAGATGTCATTTAAGGATTTTATGAATCTTGTTAAACCGGTTATGATTAAGTTTTCGTTTCCTACTAAATTGTGATAATATTCTATATTCAGCTTAAACAGATAATTTTTTGCAAAAGTAAACTAATATTGATACATTTATAATCATTTTGATAATTCAATTATATATGAAAGGAATAATAATGAAACCGAGTAAAATTCTGAGTTTATTACTGATTGCTTTAATGATTTTAACGGGCTGCAGTAAGGATGATAACCCCACTTCGTCTGACGGCGATAATCTTGTAGGTACATGGGTTCTTACAAAAATAATTCTTACCAGTCTTGGCAATACAGAATTAAGCCCTTCCCAAGCTGGATTCAGTGCAACAATTATTATGAGAAGCGATAGAACTTTTACTGCTACATATAGTGATTCTGACGGACCCAGTACAGATAGTGGAACCTGGAGTGTCGCCGACGGCAAGTTAACAATGAAAAGTTCTACAGGTGAAACACAGGTTTGGCCTTTTGGTTTATCAGGAAATAAATTAACTGTTGAAACAAATCTTGAAGTCCCTAATTTAGGTAATATCCCTGTTCGATTAGAATTTACAAAACAATAATTCTACTGGACTGTAAATCAGATCAACTTCTTATTTACAGTCCTTCCTTTTTCTCTTTAAAAACACTAATAAAAATTATATCTAGAAATTGTGTTTAAGCTTATCGCTTCTATTACCCTAAAATTTAAAAAAAATTATGGAGGTGTTATGAAAAACCAGATCGGTATTTGGCTTGATAGTAAAAGAGCATTAATTCTAAATATCTCCGAAAGCGAAGAAAAGTTAATTAAGGTAAAAAGTGAAATTGAAAGCAAGGTTCGATTTTATGGCGAGAATAAAAAATATACTCGAATGGGTAATCTGTTTATTGACCCTGAAAAAACCAAGGAACAAAGACGTCTTCATCAAATGAAAAATTATATGCAGGAAATTATTGGTCACTTAAAAGGTGCTGAAGATATTTACATTACCGGTCCGGCGCAGACAAAATTATTTCTGAGTCAGGAGTTGAAGAAAAAGAAATCATTTACTAAAAAGAACATTGCAATTGAAAACTCGGATAGTATGACGGAAAAACAAATTTGTGCAAAGATCCGGAAGTATTTTGCTCAATCATAAAATAATAGAGAAATGCTAACAGATTCTACTTGCTAATAAATTGTAATGCCAATAAGTTTCAGACACTAATATTCTATTTTTGTCTATTCTTATAGGAAACCAATATGAGTCTAAGTCAAATTGCAAGATCAATTAAAGCATCACCCACCCTGGCATTAAATGAAAAAGCGGCAATCTTAAGAGAAAAAGGAGATCCGGTAATTCATCTTGGAGGTGGAGAACCAAAAAGCAGAGCACCGATGGATGCTCTTTTAGCAGCAGTAAATTCATTAAATACCGGAGAAATTCGTTACGCTCCAGCTGATGGAATTCCCGAATTGAAAAAAGCGATTATCCGTTATACAGAAGAGTTTTACGGAAGAAAAGTTAATCCGGAAAATGTAATTGCATCGGGTGGCGCTAAGCAAGCAATTATGGTTGCGATGCAATCAATCCTTAATCCACAGGAAGAAATAATTTTTCCTTCACCTTACTGGGTAAGTTATCCTGATATGGCAAGATTATGTGGTGCAATTCCTGTTCCTGTTCTCCCGGAAGATGGTACATTTTATCCACGGCTTAAAGATATTGAACAGAGAGTTGGAAGTTATACACGGGCAATTATTATTAACAGTCCGAACAATCCAACCGGGGCAATGTATTCGGAAGAATTTATAGCCGATATCGTTGATTTCTGCGACAGACGAGATATTTATTTAATAATGGATGATATTTATCATCGACTGATATTTGATGGCAAAAAACCATTTAGCGCATATAACTATACAAAAAAATCTGTCGAAGAATCGAAATTGATAATTATAAATGGTGTATCCAAACAATATGCAATGACAGGTTTTAGAATCGGTTGGGCAGTGGGTAATAAAAAAGTAATTGAAGCGATGGCAAATATTCAGGGTCATCAAACGTCCGGTCCTTCTGTTCTTTTACAGAAAGCTGCAGTCGGCGCCTTAAATGGAATTCAATCCAGTGTTGAAAGTTTACGTGTAACTCTGGAAAATAATCGTAATGTTCTTATTGGGTTACTCAAATCGTTTAATGGTGTTAAAGTAACTGTTCCGGATGGAACGTTTTATTGTTTTGCTGATTTCAGTGCTTATGAAAAAGATTCGCAAAAATTATCTTCGCTTCTCATTGATAAAGTAATGGTTCTTACTGTTCCGGGTAAAGAATTTGGTCTGGATGGTTATTTAAGAATAAGTTATTGCGGAACAATTAAAGATATTACAGATGGTATAGAAAGAATGAAATGGGCACTCGACCCAAATTCTCCAAACGAACTTTATATTGGCGACCGTAAACTAGTGAGGGATTGGTCATGAGTAAATACCTAGATTTCAACACACCGGCAAGTAAGCAAGCTCAGGAACTTGCATCAGATTTCCGATTAAAAAATCAGGGACTTACTTACCTTGATAGAGTTTACTGGAATTTGCCCGAAGAAGCACTTTACGAAGAAGCAATCTTCAGGAATGAAGGTAAATTAGTTAAAGGCGGAGCCCTTTTAGTAAATACAGGTAAACATACTGCTCGTGCCGCTGCCGATAAATTTGTTGTTAGGGAAGAATCCACCGAGAAAGATATTTGGTGGGGAGCATATAACCGTCCTTATGCTCATGCAAAGTGGTCTCAATTAATGGGAAGATTACAAGCCTGGGCTCAGGGTGAAGAATTTTTTGTTCAGGATGTTTATGCCGGTGCAGATCCGGAATATAAAATGCCAGTTAGAATTGTTGCAGAAAAAGCATGGCACTCATTGTTTGTTCGAAACATGTTTATCACAACCAACGATAAAGATGAATTGAAAAAATTTGTTCCTGAATTTACAGTAATTGCTGTCCCGGGTTTTAAGGTAGATCCTATTACCGATGGAACACGCACTGAAACTGCTATCATTCTTAATTTTGATCAGCGAACGGCTATTATTGCAAATTCATTGTATGCGGGCGAAGTTAAAAAAGCTGTTTTTACAGTTCTGAACTTCCTACTTACTTACCAAGATGTATTACCAATGCATTGTTCTGCAAATGTTGGCGATAAAGGTGATGTCGCTTTATTCTTTGGATTAAGCGGGACAGGTAAAACTACTCTTTCGGCTGATCCCAAACGAAGACTAATTGGAGACGATGAACATGGATGGAGTTCTAATGGTGTATTTAATTTTGAAGGCGGTTGCTATGCAAAAGTAATTAGACTTTCTGCCGAACACGAACCGCAGATTTATGCAACTACTCATCGTTTCGGAACAATTCTTGAAAACGTGGTATTCGACCCAATCTCAAGAAATATTGATCTTGATGACGATATAATAACCGAGAACACTCGTTGTTCATATCCAATAGAATTTATACCTAATGTTATTGAAGAAGGATATGTCAGAACTCATCCTAAAAATGTTATTTTTCTTACATGTGATGCATCAGGAGTAATGCCGCCAATTGCACGATTAACTCCTGAGCAAGCACAATATCATTTTATTAGCGGTTATACTTCTAAAATAGCCGGTACCGAAATTGGTCTTGGCATTGAACCGCAGATTACTTTCTCTGCATGCTTTGGCGGTCCATTTATGGTTCGTCATCCTTTCGACTATTCTGAAATGCTGAAACAAAGATTACTGAAACATAATGCAACCGTTTGGTTGGTCAACACCGGATGGGTAGGTGGGAGATTTGGAGTTGGTAAGCGAATCAGTATCCGTCATACTAGGAATTTGTTGAATGCTGCTCTAGATGGAAAACTTGATAAAGTAAAATACCGGAAGGATAAGTTGTTCGGCTATGAAGTTCCGATGAGTTGCCCGGACGTACCCGAAGATGTCTTGTATCCGGAAAATTCATGGGGTAATAAAGACGAATACTGGAAAAAATACGATGCTCTTGCAGCAAGATTTATAGAAAACTTCAAATTGTTCGAAGATGGTTGCTCTAAAAAAGTAATTGCTGCCGGTCCAAAACGGTTGTAATCTTTTTTATAAGTGGTTTCATCAATTAAAGGTGGAACCACTTATCTCTCCTTTATAATGTACAGTTAATAACGTATTTTTTATTAGAAGCATTATAATATTCAAAGAGTTAGTCAGTTGACGGTATCAAAAAGAATAAGCAAGATTAATATTTCATCAACAATGAAAATTGCCCAGGAAGCCAAAGAGATGCTTCACAAGGGAATTGATGTGGTTGACCTGAGCGTTGGTGAGCTGGATTATCCTACCCCCCCTAATGTTAAAGATGCTGCAAAAAAAGCAATTGATCAGAATTTTACAAAATATACTATTAATTCCGGAACTATTGAGTTAAGGGAAGCAATTGCAGAAAAATTGAGTAAAGAAAATTTTCTTAATTATTCACCAACCGAGATTATAGTTTCCAATGGGGCAAAACAATGTGTCTATAATGCAATTCAGTCGGTTATAAATGATGGCGACGAGGTTATTTTCTCATCTCCGTATTGGGTATCATATCCGGAAATGGTTTCTCTTGCACATGGTAAAAGTGTTATTATAAATACAAATGAACATGAGGGTTTTAAGATCACTCCGGCCAAGTTAGAAGAAGCAATTTCAACAAGAACAAAACTTTTAATTCTCTGTAATCCATCTAATCCTACAGGTGCACTTTATACTAGAAATGAACTTGAAAAAATTGTAGAGATTATTGAGAAACATAATTTTTATGTAATTGCTGATGAGATTTATGAAAAAATGGTTTATGACGATAATAAGTTTGTTAGTTTTGCCTCAATAAGTGATAAAGTGAAAAGCAAAACCATAGTTGTAAATGGTTTATCAAAATCCTATGCAATGACAGGATGGAGAATTGGTTATGCTGCCGGCCCACAACATATTATTAAAGCAATGAATAAGATTCAAAGCCACAGCACTTCTAATGCATCATCAATTTCTCAAGCTGCAGCAGTAGAAGCTCTCTTAGGTCCTCAAACTTTTATAGAACAAATGAAGCTTGATTATCAAAAGAGACGGGACTTCTTCTTTGATAAGATTAATTCAATAAATGGTCTTTTGTGCTTCAAACCGCAAGGGGCATTTTACCTCTTTCCAAACATTACATATTTTTTTAATAAGTCAACAAATATTTTTCGTATAGAACATTCCTTTGATCTGGCAATGTACTTATTGTACGAAGCAAAAGTAGCTGCAGTACCGGGGAGTTCCTTTGGTGCCGAGGGATATCTAAGAATGTCTTATACTGCGTCAATGGAAAAATTAGGAGAGGCAGCAGAAAGAATAAAAAATGCTCTGGGTAAGTTAGTTTAATTGTTTAAATAAAATTCGAGTGCTCTAAGAACTTTTTCCGTTTCCATTTTTTGACCGGTCCATAATTCAAATGAGTGAGCTCCCTGCTCAACAAACATTTTAAGCCCTGTTATTACTGTTGCCCCTTGTTGTTCGGCAATCTTCAAGAATTTTGTTTTAACCGGTGTATAAACAACATCGAACACAACCTGACCTTTAAGAAACGATTCCGGTATTGTAGTTGCTGAATCATCTATATCGGGAAACATGCCAATTGAAGAAGTGTTCACAATTAATTTTGAATCCTGTAGCACTTTAACAACATCCGGTGGAACAAGATGATAAGCTTTTATTTTATTGAAAAGCATTTTGGTGGAAAAATATTCTTTTAGCGACTCTGCAATTTGCTCTGTCCTGTTGATTATGTTAATCCGTCCAACTTTAAAATTTCTTATCAAAGCATAAATTACGCTTCTTGCCGCACCTCCGGCGCCTATTACTGATACATTTGCGTTCTGAAGATCATCCTTGTAAGGATTCAATGACTCTACTACACCGATTACATCTGTATTAAAACCTCGTAAAACGCCATCATCATTCAATACAGTATTAACAGCACCAATAATGCTTGCTTCCTCAGAAATATCTTTTAGCAAAGGAATAATTTTTTCTTTCAATGGTAGTGTTACATTAAATCCTTTTATTCCAAGAGCAACAATTCCTTTTAATGAATCTTTAAGCAGACTGTTTGGAACGTCGAATGGTAAGTAAATATAATTAAGCCCGGCAAGCTCAAAAGCAATATTATGCATCAATGGTGAGTAAGAATGCTTAATTGGGTGGCCGATTATTCCGATTACTTTTGTATTGTGATTGAATTTATTTTGTGTGTTCATAAAATCTAGGATTTGTTATCATCAAGTAATTTAGTAAAAAGTTTAGATGATTTTACTTCAGGGTAATCGCGAGTGAATTCATTCTTAATATTTGGATCCAATTCAAATGTTTTTTTAAGACATTCAATTGCCTCTTGAGTATGACTGAGTAAAAAATTGATTTTGGCTTTGCCATAATATGAATTAGCGTGATTCGGTTTTAATTTTATGCACTCATCAAATGCTTTTAGTGATTCAAGCCAGGATCCCATTTCAAAAT
>CAZEBL010000144.1:0-8021 GCA_964510325.1 uncultured Melioribacter sp.
TCATTGTAAATGTTTTTTCCCATATACCTTACTCGTTATAAATGTGTTTTAATAATTTCTGTAATTGTGTCCTCCCCCTATTAATTCTGGATTTGACAGTTCCAATAGACAATTTTGTAATGTCGGCAATCTCTTCGTAGGATAAAGCTTGTATATCTCTTAGGATCACAACTTCCCTATAAACAGGTTTAACTTTCAATAAAGCTCGTTGTATCATTTCATTTTTTATTTCACTATCAGCAGATCGATCTGGAGCTAAAAATGATTTATCTTCAATTTGGATAGATCGTTCATCATCTGAATTATCAATAGAAAATAGAATTCTTCTTTTTCTACGCTTCAATTCATTCTTAGCAAGATTACCAGCAATTGTATAAATCCAGGTTGAAAACTTAGCAAATTCTCTATAAGAGTCTTTGTTTAGATAAAATTTAATCATAGTATCCTGGACAATGTCTGTGCAAGCATCCCGATCCCCTACGAATCTAAAAACGAAATTCATTAATGGATCTTTATAACGTTTGACTAAAATTTCATATGCATCCAGTGTATTGGAAACCTGAAATTCTTTTATTAATTCTTCGTCAGTTAAGTCTGTTAAATTCCTATTAAGTGCCAATTATACCTTATCAAATTTGATAATGTTTCAAAATTTTTCGCTCAATTTTACTTATAAACGCTGTTTTTTTCAACATTGTTTATTATTTCCTCAATTAATCCAATAATTCCGAAATTAAGATTGAAAGAATAGTTTTCGAGTCCATATTTGTTGATTTCACAGCAACGTCTGCATTAAATAAAGCAACGGACACTTTACTTAAGTGTTCATCTTTCATAAAGAATTGTGCTTTTTTACAATTAACATAATAGAACCAGCTGACTTTAAGCATACTGGCTCCCTCATTATCATTTACATTGGAGCGCATTAATTCCATTATCTGTGCAATTGTCGTAAAGTACTTTGCCAGCATATTAATAATAAACACCATTTCTATTCCGGCATCAATAAGATTATAAGCTATTTCAAGAGATTTCCCTTTGTCCTTTTTTGCTAGTGAATCTTGAAGATCAAAAATTGAGAATTGTTTAGTAGGGGAAACAATTTTCCTTATCTCATCAAATGTTAAACGTGGATTATTGATTGAATAATTATAAATTTTCTCAAATTGCATTTCGAGTAAACTTTTATCTTCACCAACAATTTCAATTAAAGCGCGTGCAGTGTTAAAATCAATTTCCAGCTTCATTTTAGAGGATTTATTAACTAACCACTCAATTAAATCATCCCCTTTTTCTATCTTAGCTTCGAATATGTAATGATTATTAATCAGCAGTGAATATGGTTCTTTAGAAGTATCGCTTATTTTACCATAATTAGCACAAACTAAAATTGAAAATTCCGGTGGATTAAGTATGAATGGGTTCAGTTCTTTTTTATTATTCAGATTTTCAAAATTTTTAAGCACAATTAATTTCTTTCCTCCGCCAAATGGGAAAGAGTAAGCAAGATCGAGAATTTGAGTAAGATTACTACCTTTGTTAAGAGTAATAAATTCCTTGTCAAATTCAGAATCAACCATTGGTTCAATTTTTTTTCTAATCTCCTCAACTGTATTATCTAATGAATAATCATCCTCTCCAAAAAGGAAGTAAATAGGAAGAAGTTTTTCCTTTATCAGAAATTTTGAAACATCATTTACCGAAGGGAGTTTAGATTTTGCCATTTATTCAGAAATTTCCTTTTTATTTTTTTCGAATTTTACCGCTTCTCGTATAAAAATAATAACTCCACCCCAGACAGTTCCTATCACCAGGACTGCTGTTATAATAGTTTCCATTTAATTCTCGTTTTTCAGAACATTTTTAACAAATGTTTTATTCAAAATGATAAACAGTGATATAACAATAAACCATTGAGCTAAACAAGTACCTAAGTTCTCAGTATGAAATGGATTCCACCATTCTGGATCCCAGGTTGTAGAAGAAATCAACCACCACAAAAGAAGAACAGTTACCTCAATTGGAACCAGGTAAGTAATAATTATATTATACCATTTACCTATTTTAATATCGCTGCCAAAACCATTAATAATATTTGTTCTAAATTTATCAACACCATATTTAATCAACGCAAAAGAAATAAACGCGCCGCTTAATATTAATCCGACGCCCCAAACCCAATCCTGATTAATAAAGAACTTCATATTTAACGCCGATGGAATCCCAAGAATAAACCCGGCGCTTGCAACAATTAAGATTGATTTCTTTCGTGATAAACCAAAGTCCATTGTTGTCTTTGTAGCTAATTCAATCATTGAAAAAAGTGAAGTAAGTGCAGCAAAGGACAATGCCATAAAAAAGAGTGATGCAAATATTGTATTTATAATTATACTATCCGACATTTTAGAAAATAACAATGGCAGATAAATAAATGTTAAACCAGTGTTAGCCGGACCAGATTGTGAAATCTGCATCATTGCGTCTGTAGAACTTAATGCAAAGACAGTTGAAAAGATTGTAATGCCGGCAATTAGAGAAACCGAATTATTTCCAAATCCAATCAATGCAGCATTAAGAGCAATATCTTCTTTCTTTTTCATATAGATTGCATAGGTCATAATTAAACCCCAACCGGCACCTGTATCCCATGCATTTTGAGTTAAAGCATTTAACCAGACTTTATAATCGAGAATGAATTCTAACTTGGGTGTAAATAAATACTTAATCCCTTCAATTGCATTAGGAAGAGTAACCGCTCTTATCAGAAGGATGATAAGGATAATAAGTAACGAAGAGACCAGAAAACGATTTGCTTTTTCAATTCCTTTAACAACACCTTTATAAATTACAAATCCCCCAATAACCATAGCCACTAAATGAAAAAAAACGGGCATTCCGCTTTCAGAGAATTGCTGCCAGTAACTCAAATGATTTGCTGTATTAAACAAATCGCCGGAGAAAGCGGAAACGAAGTACCTTATACACCAGCCGGCAACAACCGAATAATAGAACATAATTGCTGTTGAAACAAACGTAATAAATGCCCCCATCCATGCAAAATTCTTTCCGGCTGTTTTACCTATGGCGCCTATTGGTGATAACCTGGTCGATTTACCTAATGCAAACTCGGCAATTATTAATGGAACCGACCATATTAATAAAAAAATTACCCATGGAATTAAGAATGAACCGCCGCCATTTTGAGCGACAACCCTGGAAAACCGCCATATATTACCTGTACCAACTGCTATTCCAAGTGTTGATAGAATTAGTCCCCAGCGCGATGTAAAAAATTCATTCTGCGGCATTTAAATCAGATTGCTCTTTTTTCAACTGTAACTTTTTGCATTACTACATTATCAATCGGTCGATCCATGTTATTTGTAGGAACCTGGCTAATTGCATTAACAACATCCATTCCTTTAATTACTTTTCCAAAAACAGTATGACGCGCATTAAGCCATGGTGTAGCAACAACAGTAATAAAGAACTGACTTCCGTTAGTGTTTGGGCCAGCATTAGCCATTGATAAAATTCCGGGAGAATCATGCATAAGCGAAGGAACAAATTCATCTTCAAACTTGGCACCGTAAATACTTTCTCCACCCATACCGGTTCCGGTGGGGTCTCCACCCTGGATCATAAAATCTTTTATTACGCGATGAAAAATAATTCCATCATAATAACCTTTAATTGCCAGACCGGCAAAATTTTTAACAGTTCTGGGAACATCGCGTGCATACAATTCTATTTCGAATGTTCCCATGTTTGTTTGTATTGTGGCAATTAATTTTTCGTTATTCTTCAACTCCATTAGATTATCCAAAGTATCTCCCTTTTCTATATTTGTTTGAATGTTTTTTTGTGTTTCGTCTTCTTTAATTTTATTTGTGCAGGAAATTACTGCAAAAGCTATTAAGACAAACCCGATAAATTTACCAATCATTGTTTACCTCCTTAAGGTTTAATTACACCGTTATAAATCATTACTAATATAATTATACCGATAACAATTCGATAAATGATAAAAATAAAAGTGGATTTTTTTCTTAAGTACCTTAACAAAAATTCTATTGATAAATAACCGAATATACCTGAGACAATAGTAGCAACAGCAATCGTAATAATACCATTAGTATCGATGTATTCAAGAGCCTGATAAAATTGAAGTAAACCGCTTGCAGCAATAGCAGGTATGCTCATTAAAAATGAAAACCGTGCAGCAGTTTCTCTACTAAATCCTAAGAAAATGGCGGCGGTAATTGTTGTGCCCGATCGGGAAGATCCCGGTATTAAAGCAAGGGACTGAGCTAAACCAATAATTAAAGCATCATACCATTTGATATTACTGGCAGATCGGTTAAACTTTCCTGTCTTTTCAGCAATAGCTAAAATTAATGCCAGAACAATTAAACTTACGGCAATAACATATAAATTTTTGGTTAACGCTCCTTCAATAATATCTTTAAGTCCTAATCCAATTATTGCTACCGGAACGGTTGCAATTACAAGATACCATGCCATTCTGGAATTATTATTTTGTTCAGAAAAACTTTTTCTACTAATAATTACTTCTTTAATAAAATCTCTTAAAATCAGCCATAGATCTTTCCAGAAATAGATAATGACAGCCATCAAAGTGCCGAGTTGAATTACAGCAATAAATGCTGTCCACTTTTCCGGATTAACGTCAGAGATTAGATTCATTAGTTTACCCGCAACAGTTAAATGACCGGTACTGCTGATTGGGATAAATTCAGTTAATCCCTGAATTATTCCTAAAATAATTGCTTCTATAATGTTCATAAAATCCTTTTAGAATAAGTAAGTTACACCGACTTTCAATCCGACAGAAATTGTATTGAGGTTCACATTTTCGTTATTAGTAAAGTTTATTATTTTTTTACCGGATTCCGACTTCAATTCTCCTGTTATATCATATCTAAGGTCGAGTCCTACCAATACATAAAAATTTGTAGAAAGCAGTGTATTGGCATCTGCTTTTAATAAGATTCCCAAACCGTTAGAGGTATAATTTGTTTTATTGATAATTGTCTCATCCAGATAAGCAAATCTTAATCCCAATCCACCACCAAACTTAAATTTATATCCGGGACCAGCAAGTACATAGTAACCAATTAAACTGGGGCGGTGCATCAAATATGAAATGTCGTAAACTCCACCGGTATTTATAAACGTTGTGTATGAATCAATCGCGAGACTATATTCTAATCCAAGTTGAAATCTTTGACTTGTAAGATAACCTACCTCACCAGTAAAATTTATTGAAGTGCCAAAGGATTTTAACTTACTATTAACCGGTGCAAAATTGTAATTGATATAATCCCTGTAGGCGGGTGCAGATTTGTAATCGATTCCCATTGCCAAACTAAAATCCCATTGTGCGTATAAATTTAATAATGGGAGAAGAAAAATTAGGATTATTTTTTTCATTTAGGTTCCGAGTTAATATCAAATACAGTGAAAAAATTCTCTTTTTTAATTCCTTTTTTAACACGGAATTTATTTACAAGATAAATAACACCAACCGTAGAGCCGATAAAAATAAAATAAGAAATGAAGTGAGTTAAAAGTGCATAAGCAGCACTCAACTCATAATCAAAATTATAGAGTTGTGTTAGAACAAAAATTGAAATGATATGATAAGAGCCTGTTCCGCCCGGAGTTGGAATTATAACTCCATAAGCGCTAATTGTCATAAATACCCATGCAAGCGCAAAGTTTATTGTTCCGTAATTCTGCATGTCGAGCATAAAAAAACCGACGTATGAATTAAGAGCATAAAAGAACAGTATAAGTGCTGTGTAGAGAGTAATAATAATAATCGTTTTAAAATCCTGTATGCTCGATAAACCGCTTATCAAAGTTGAAAAAAGCTCAGCAAATTTTTCGGATAATTTTTTACTGAACTTTGATAATATCTTCACAATTATATATCCGAATTTCTCTTCGTACTTAACCATAAAAACAATTAAAAGTGAAACGACAAATATTGCAGCAAATCCTATCATTAGAGAAGTCTTAAGCCAGATAACCTGGTCGAATAAATTACCCGGGAAAATGTAAACACTCAATAAAGAAGCGAAGGCAAATGCACCTATA
Source organism: uncultured Melioribacter sp. (assembly GCA_964510325.1). Classification (GTDB taxonomy): domain Bacteria; phylum Bacteroidota; class Ignavibacteria; order Ignavibacteriales; family Melioribacteraceae; genus DSXH01. The sequence continues at coordinate 6,124 of CAZEBL010000144.1, forward strand.
TCTATTATTCTCTCTATTACAACCGTTCCAAGCATTGTAGTTCTCGAAAGTCCTTCCCACCTTCCAATAAACAAACCTCTATAAACCTCTCCAAGCCGTGGAATAACACAATTAACTCCATAACCAATCATAACAGCAGAGAATAAATTAAATAATGACACATCCTTCTTAACAGATTTTACCATTAACTTCCATCTTAAGGCTCTGATGAAGTGAGACAGGAAAAATACAAGAACATAAATTATAAGCCAGAAGAGAGAAGTATTTAAGATAAGAGAGAAGGATTTTTTTAAATCAACTTTTAGAAATGCAAAATAGAGAAATAAAAATGTTAGGATAACCGGCATCAAATAACCGGTTAGTTTTTTAATGTTGATTCTATTTTTTTCAGCGGAGGTCAATAATCTTTGTTCCCTTAGGAGGATAAAAGGTAAATCGCGATTCTGAAATTTCCGGATTCTCTTTTATATCCGTAAACCGGAAACTGAAACGTAAATCGAGCAGGTCAACAATTTCAAGCTTACTTATCAGGTTAGAATTATTTATCCATATCTTAATTTCTTTTACATCAAGCTGATCGTCTTTAGGTGTTAACAGAATTACCTTTTCGTTGTCATTCGATTCCTCTTTAATAAACTTAATTCTGCATAAAGCCGGATAATCGAAAATAAATCTTTCGAGAGAAAAAGAAGTCGGGTCATCATAAAAAGGACTGATAATTACTTTCTTATTAGATTTATCATAATTCCAGACCGATTCGCCATTAGAAACGATTGTACTGTTTTTCTGTTCAACAATAAACTTGTTCTTACGCTTGTAAATAAACGTCCCGTTATCTCTACCAGTTGATTTACCTTGTGGATTGATAATTGACTGAGAAAAGGTAGAACTAAAACTTGAAATGGAATTAAACTTCTCCTGGGATTTTTTAAGAATTTCGTTTGCACTCTGAGCAGAGAGAAATTGTGCAAATAAAAAAAAGAAAACTACTTTGGTCTTCATAATATTATAATGATCTTAAAATAGTTTCGAGTTGTTCTTCATTTTCAACAATAACTTCGCGTGCTTTACTTCCTTCCGATGGCCCGACAATTCCGGCTTGCTCAAGCTGGTCGACAATTCTTGCAGCCCTTGAATAACCAAGTTTTAGTCTGCGCTGAAGAAGCGAAACAGAACCCTGTTGATGCTTTACAACAACTCTTGCAGCTTCATCAAACATTGGATCAAGATCGGAAAGGAAATTACCTGCTTCAGATTTTTTCTTTTCATACATCGAAGGTAAAAAGTAGCGTTTGGAAAATCCTTGCTGGGCATAAATAAAATTTGTTACTCTCTCAACTTCTTCAGTTGATATAAATGCATTCTGAATTCTAATCGGTTTAGGCATTCCACCGGGTAAGAACAACATATCTCCGCTTCCTAACAATTGTTCGGCACCGTTCATATCTAAAATTGTACGTGAATCGATTTTTGTAGCAACCTGATAAGCCATACGTGCACTAAAGTTTGCTTTAATTACTCCGGTTATAACATTTACAGATGGACGCTGGGTTGCAAGAATCAAATGAACTCCAACAGCTCTTGCAAGTTGAGCAAGACGGGCAATCGGTTCTTCAACTTCTTTTCCGGATGTTATCATCAAGTCTGCTAACTCATCTATAATAATAATGATGTATGGTAATTTATGATGTTTCATTTCTTCGGTATCCTTTGGTCTTGTCTTTGGATTGGATACCTTTTTATTATAATCAACAATATTGCGCACACCGGCTTTAGCTAATTTATCGTAACGTTTTTCCATTTCGTATTCAACCGCTTTAAGAGCCAGCAATGCATTGGATGGATTTGTAATTATCTCTTCTTCCAGATCAGGTGATACCGCTAAAAAATGTTTGTTA